>CAYNFA010000607.1:0-3150 GCA_964396345.1 uncultured Thalassobaculum sp. | reverse complement strand
AGGCTCAGCAGGGTGAGGCGGCGCCGGATGCGGAGCCGAGCCGGGACGAGGTGCGGGCGCTGACCGGCTCCGAGGCCGAGGGGCTGGTGCTGCGCGCGATGATCGGTGCTGCGCAGGTCGACGGCCATATCGATGAAGCGGAGATGGAGAAGATCCTCGGCCGCATGCATGACGACGAGGTTACCGAGGAGGAGCGCCGGGCGGCGCGCGAGGAGGTGCGGCGGCCGGTCGATGTGGAGGCGCTCGGGGCGCAGGTCTCTCGGCCGGAGGTCGCGACGGAAGTCTACCTCGCGGCGCTGCTGTCCGTGGACATCGACACGGAGGCGGAGCGCGCATACTTCCGCCGCCTCGCGGAGGCGCTGCGCCTCGATGCCGACGTGGTGGCGCGCCTGCACCGGATGACCGGTGCTCCGAGCGTCACAGCTTCCTCGATCTGAGCCAGGCGCTTTTCGGGGAGGGCGGCAGGCTTGGAACTTGGCTTCCGCGGTGGCCGCCCCGAGATGGGCCTGCCCCGTTAGTGGATTGAGATTTCAAAGGCTTTCAGGAAGTTGGCTGCCCTTCCTGAACGCGTATCGAACCATGTGTATCGCACCGGAGCCAGAATTCCAGCTCGTCCTTGACGAGATCCGTGAAGTTCTGGTTGCCGCGTGACGGAATAGCAGATAACGCCTCCACCAAGGCTAAGACGCGAGCTGAACGATCGAGGGCGGATAGTGCGCAGGCGGGCGTACGAGATCGGCTTCGTGGCGCGAGGCTATCGGTCACGCCCGAAGTTCGCCATACGCCTATGTGACAGAGCCCGCAGCACTCTTCCATTTGAGCGGGGTCATGTAGACGATGCGATCGCCTACACTGACCATCACATCGCCGTCCTGAATATTGATCTGGAGCCTCATCGCGCGGCTTGCCAGTTTTGCCAGTTCGCCTGTGTCTTTCTCGGAAAAATTTATCACTTGTAGGTTCTCAAAACGGGTGGTGTTTTTCTTGATCTTCTCCCACCAGATCTCGGCTGTCCTGCCGCCATATGGATAGACAATCACCTTGCCGGCCTTGCCACAGGATTGACGCATCACCTTTTCGCTGGGAAGCCCTAGGGCCACCCACACATCAAGCGCGCCGTTCAAGCTTCTCTGCCAAATGTCGGGCTCGTCATCGGTTGACAGCCCTTTAGTCATTTCCAGATTCTCATGGGCGTTCAGCGCAAAGGCGACAATGCGCACCATCAGCCGTTCATCCGTCTCAGATGGATGCTTTGCCACGGTCAATTTATGGGTCTCATAATAGTGACGATCCATGTCGGAGACCGAAAGCTCAACTTTGTAAATGGTGGCATTTTGCGCCATGATTTGTCCCAAAACTGTGAAGATTGCGATGCTTACAGGGTCTGGCGACCTTGTGAAAGCAGACAAAGGGGCCGCGACGGCGTTGTCACGAACTCGGAGCCGGCACGCAAGAGGCTGACTGATTCTCTGAGGGTCATGCTGCCTTGGCCGCGGATTGCCACAATGCGAATGCTTCGCCGCGGCGTGTCCGAAGGGTGCGGCGGGAGATTGGGTGTCGCTGGACGTTGAACGTGATGTAGACGGCGGCGTGAGGGGGGAAAGGAAGCGCTGGGTCGATCCCGGTCACTTGAAGCCGATCCACGATCGTTCCCGTCGGCGGGTGGGTTGGTGCGATTTCTCGGCGCGATTATTCAGCCGGCGGCCGGTCACGTGTCAGTCGACCATGCCGATCTCGCGGAGCGCCGCACCATAGGACCGCAGCTTGTCGGTCACGATCGCAGTCGGTGCGGAACCCTGCTTGCGGAGCAGGTGGCGCATCAGCTTCAGTGCGGCTCGCTTGTCGCGCCAGCGGCTGCACCAGGACATCAAGGACCTCGCCCTCGGCGTCGACCGCGCGCCAGAGATACATCATCCGGCCGTCGATGGAGACAAACATCTCGTCCAGATGCCAAGTGTCGCAGGGTCGCGGCCGCATGGCGCGGAGCCGGCGGGCGTAGGCCGGTCCGAACCTGGCCACCCAGCGCCGTACCGTCTCGTAGCTCAGATCGAGGCCTCTCTCGGACAGGAGGTCCTCAACATCGTGAAGGCTGAGGCTGAAGCGTAGGTACAGCCAGCTGGCGTGCTGGACCATCGACGGCGGGTAGTGCGGGCGGGCATATGAGACCAGCATCATGGCGCAAGCTTACTCGCCGACACGAGGAACCGCCGCGTGTTCACGAAACAGATACTCCCCGATATTTGATCGATAAAAGCCCCGGATTTTTACTCAGAGTTTCCCCGATAATATTCCCGAAATTGGGATGGATCAGACTGCCGCTGCATCCTAGCCTGACCGCATTGATCGGTAGGCAATGCCATGACGACGCTGCAGTTTTCGGACCACGCCCGCTCTCGCATCCGACACCGCGGCCTGCGCGAAAGGGATGTCCAGGCGATAGTCGGGCGAGCGGAGGGTGAGGCCGATGTTGGACAGGGTCTGGTGTCACTGTTCCTAACCGCGGCGCAGAGGCGGCAACGCCCTGTTCCCGTGGACGGCTATCGGATGCCCGACGCCGCTTTCCGGACTGCAGTGGTGATCGATCCCCGCTCGCTGACCATCGTGACAGTGCTCAAAATGTACGGCCATGCCGGCCGGCGGTACGCCAGGCCGTGAGGAGACAGGACCATGGGTGACATCATTCAGATGAGGCCTGATCGCCGCCGTTTGTCAGCGGCCGGGGAGGCAGGTACAGCGGACGAGGATGAGCCGACAGTCCGTCTGATCTCGAGTGTGGCGGTTCCCAATGCAGCCGATGTCGTTCAGGTCGAGGAAAACCTAAAGGCGCTGAAGGGTCGGGCGCCGAAGGGCGAACATCGGGTTGCGATGGCCCGGAATCTCGGACGCCTGCTTCAGCCGTTGCGCCGGCGGAGGGGTGTCCTCGGCGCGCTGATGCACCAAGTCGGCATCGCTCTGGACAAGCCCTATACCAAGCACCTCGGGCGCTATGTCGTGTTTCCGGATAGCTCCGGCGACCCGGCGAGTCACGAGCTTTCGGCAAACCTCGGAAACTTCGTGAAGCTTGCCCGGGCCGGGGCACGGACCTGCCATCCGAAGCTAGTGGATAAAATCTAACGCTGGAATCCCGTTGAGGATTCCCGCGGATTCGGT
>CAYNFA010000606.1:2559-3154 GCA_964396345.1 uncultured Thalassobaculum sp. | reverse complement strand
GCGGACGCCGGTGGCGGCGTGCCAGTCGTCCCAGGTCGGCTTCGGCAGAGTCTCGCCAGCCGACACGCATTTGCGCAGCGAGGACAGGTCGCGGCCGGCGAGCTTGCCAAGGATCGCCCGGTAGGCGGTCGGCGAGGTGAAGCAGACCGTCGGGCGGTAGCGCTCGACGGCGTCCAACAAATGGTCGGGCGTCGCCGTCTCCAGCAGCACCGCCGAGGCACCGACCCGCATCGGGAACAGCACCAGCCCGCCGAGACCGAAGGTGAAGGCGAGCGGCGGCGATCCGATGAAGCGGTCGTCCGGGCCCGGGCGCAGCACGTGCTTCGAAAAGCTGTCGCACACCGCCAGCATGTCGCGGTGGAAGTGCATGGTGCCCTTTGGCACGCCAGTGGTGCCGGAGGTGAAGCCGATCAGGCAGACGTCGTCTCGGCAGGTGTCGACCGCCGCGAAGACGGCGGGCTTGCCGGCCATCCGCGCCTCCAGCCCGTCGGCGGCGTCGGTGGTGAAAAGGACGATGCGCTCCAGCACCGGTGTGCGGGCGCGAGTCTTCTCCAATTCGTCGGCGAGGCGCGCGTCGCAGAGCGCCAGCCGCACC
>CAYNFA010000606.1:0-2549 GCA_964396345.1 uncultured Thalassobaculum sp. | reverse complement strand
GGCGGCGAGTTCGACGGCCCGCAGCAGCGGCATGGTGCACACCACGATACCGCCGGCCTTGATCACCGCGAACAGCGCCGCCGTCATCGTCGGGTTGTTGGCCGAGCGGATCAACACCCGGTTGCCGGGGACCAGCCCCAGATCCTCGACCAGCACCCGCGCCATCCGGTTCACGGTCCGCTGGAACTCGGCGTAGCTGACCTCGCCCTCGGGGGTGACGAACAGCGCGCGCCCGCCGCGCCCCTCGGCGACATGGCGGTCCAGAAACTCCACGGCGCAGTTGACGCGCTCCGGGTAGCGGACATCCGTCAGGTCAAAGAGGAAGTCGGGCCACTGGTCCTTCGGCGGCAGGTTGTCGCGCGCGAAGGTGTCGAGATGCGCGGTGTAGTCTCCCATCGCTCCGTCTCCCGTCACACTGACCAATCCCGGCGTTCGAGCCCGGGGCGGACCTCAGGCTCCTCCTCCCGCCCGCGCGTCCCCAGCGCGTGCGTCCCCAGCGCGTGCGTCCAGCGTCTGGCGCGCAATGACGATTTTCTGGACCTCGCTGGCGCCCTCGTAGATCCGCAACGCGCGAACTTCGCGGTAGAGTTCCTCGACCTTGACGCCGGTGGTCACGCCAAGCCCGCCGTGCAGCTGCACCGCCCGGTCGACGACGCGCTGCGCCGCCTCGGTGGCGAACAGCTTGGCCATCGAGGCCTCGCGGGTGACGCGGGCGGCACCCGCATCCTTGGTCCAGGCGGCGCGGTAGACGAGCAACGCGGCGGCGTCGACCTCGGTCGCCATGTCGGCGATGGCGGCCTGGCTCAACTGCAGGTCGGCGAGCGGCGCCCCGAACAGCCGCCGCCCGGACGCCCGGTCGAGCGCCTCGTCCAGTCCGCGCCGCGCCAGGCCGAGCGCGGCCGCCCCGACCGTGGCCCGGAACACGTCGAGCGTCGCCATCGCCACCTTGAACCCCTCGCCCGGCTTGCCAAGCCGGTTGGCGACCGGCACCCGGCAGCCGTCGAACCGCAGGCGGGCAAGCGGGTGCGGCGCGATCACCTCGATCCGCTCGGCGATTTCCAGGCCAGGCGTGTCGGCGTCGACGACGAAGGCCGACAGGCCCCTCGCCCCTGGCCCCTCGCCGGTGCGCGCGAACACCACGTAGTGCCCGGCGATGCCGCCGTTCGAGATCCAGGTCTTCTCGCCGTCGATCCGGACGTGGTCGTTGCCGTCGGGCGCGGCGGTGGTGGCGAGTGCTGCGACATCGGAACCGGCATCGGGTTCGGACAGGGCGAACGCCGCCAGCGAACGGCCTTCGCGCACGGCAGGAAGCCAGCGGTCCTTCTGGGCGTCGGTGCCGGCCAGCGAGATCGAGCCGGTGCCGAGCCCCTGCATGGCGAACGCGAAATCGGCAAGCCCGGCGTGGTAGGCCAAGACCTCCCGCGCCAGACAGATCGAGCGCACGTCCAGCCGGTCGTGCCGGCCGCCATGCGACGCCGGCACCACCAGGTCAAGCCAGCCGGCATCCGCCAGCGCCTTGACCAGCCGCCGGCAGGAACTGTCGACGTCGCCATGGTCGATCAGGTCCTCGACGGTGTCGGCGGCCCAGGCGTCGAGACCGTGGGCCAGATCCGCGTGGTGCGGCTCGAAGAACGGCCAGGCTAGGAAGCTGCGGTCGGCCATCGCCTCAGTTCCCTTCGAACTCCGGTTTCTGCTTGCCGGCGAAGGCGTGGAACGCCCGGCGGAAATCGCGGGCGTGCATGAGCATGCCCTGGGCCAGCGCCTCGGCGTCGATCGCCTCGTCCACACCCATCGCCCACTCCATGTGCAGCATCTTCTTGGTGATGCCGTTGGCGAAGCTCGGCCCGTCGCCGATCCGGCCGGCCAGGGTCGCGGCCTCCGCCAGCAGGCCGTCCGGCTCGACCAGCCGGTTGAAGAATCCCCAGCGCTCGCCCTCCTCGCCGCCGAGCGAGCGGCCGGTGTAGAGCAGTTCGCTCGCCCGCCCCTGGCCGATGATCCTCGGCAGGATCGCGCAGGCACCCATGTCGCAGCCCGCGAGGCCGACGCGGTTGAACAGGAACGCCACCTTGGCGGCTGCCGTTCCGATCCGGATATCCGACGCCATCGCCAGGATGGCACCGGCGCCGGCGCACACCCCGTCGATCGCCGCGACGATCGGCTGCGGGCAGGCGCGCATCGCCTTCACCAGGTCGCCGGTCATCTGCGTGAACTCGATCAGTCCGGCGGTATCCTTGTCGAGCAGCGGGCCGATGATCTCGAAAACGTCGCCGCCCGAGCAGAAATTGCCGCCGGCGCCGGTAATCACCACCGCCCGCACCTCCTTCTCGTGCTGCAGGGCGCGGAAGAAGTCGCGCAGCTCGGCGTAGGAGGCGAAGGTCAGCGGGTTCTTGCGCTCCGGCCGGTTCAGCGTGACGGTCGCGACCTTGCCGGTTACGGCGAGGCTGAAGTGACGCGGCGCGAAGTCGCGGACCGGCAGGGTCGTGGGATTGGCGTGGGTCATTCCGTTGCCGTGGCTTGAGCGCTGCGTTGAACCGATTGTTTGGCGGCAC
>CAYNFA010000605.1:0-3161 GCA_964396345.1 uncultured Thalassobaculum sp. | reverse complement strand
CGGGTGCCATCGCCTCAGCCCCTGCCCCGCGGCGCCAGTGCCGGCGCGGCGCTCAGCGGCGCGGACGGGCCCGGATCGATGCGCAGCGTCTCCAGCAGCACGTCGACCGCGATCGGCGCCGCCTTCGACGAGCCGCCGCCGCCGTGCTCGACCACCACCGCCACCGCGAAGCGCGGCGCCTCGACCGGCGCGAAGCCGACGAACAGGGCGTGGTCGCGGTCGCGCCAGGGCTGGTCCTCGTATTTCAGGATGCCGGCGGCGCGCTGGGCCATGGTGATCCGCCTGACCTGCGAGGTGCCGGTCTTGCCGCCGACCGTCGGCTGGTCCTTGCCGGTCTTCAGCCGCCGGGCGGTGCCGCGCTCGCCGTTGATCACGGCGCTCATGGCGTCGCGCATCAGCTCCAGGTCACGGGCGTCGATCCCGATCGAGGGGAAGCTGGCCTGCCGGTCGACCGGGTCCCGCACCAGCCGGGGCACCACGGCGCGGCCGCCGTTGACCAGCCGGGCGGTCATGGTGGCCAGCTGCAGCGGCGTGGTCAGGACGAAGCCCTGGCCGATGGCCGCCACCAGCGATTCGCCGCGGTGCCAGGGCTCACCCCGGGTCGCCATCTTCCATTCCCGGCTCGGGATCAGGCCGCGCCGCTCACCCGGCAGGTCGACGTCGAGCATGGTGCCGAGGCCGAGGCGCCTGGCCATCGCCTCGATGCGGTCGATGCCGAGGCGCTTGGCGAGCTCGTAGAAGTAGACGTCGCAGCTCTCCTCGACCGCCGATTTCATGTTCAGCGAGCCGTGCCCCGGCCGCTTCCAGCAGTGGAAGCGGGTGTCGCCGAGCTCCAGATGGCCGGGGCAATAGAACCGCGTGTCGGGCGTCGCCAGCTCGGAGTCGAGGGCCGCCAGGCAGACCAGCATCTTGAAGGTGGAGCCCGGCGGGTACTGCCCGGCGATCGCCTTGTTGGTCAGCGGCGAGCGCGGGTTGGACAGCAGGCCCTCCCAGTCCTTCGCCGACAGGCCGCGGTTGAACAGGTTCGGGTCGAAGCCGGGGATCGACACCAGCGCCTTGAGCTCGCCGGTGTGCACGTCCATCACCACGGCCGCCCCGCTCTCGGCCTCGACGATCTTGCCGTCGGCGTTGACCAGGACGGTGTCGAGCGGCTCGCTGGCGGCGACCACCTCCGGCGGCGCCTGCTCGAGCGCGGTCTGGGCGCGCGGGTCGTCGACCGGGATGCGCTCGGCGGTGCCCCTGGACAGCCGCTCGCCGGCGAAGCGCTGCAGGTTGATGTCGATGCTGAGCCGGACGTCGCGCCCCGGCTCGCCGTCGTCTCCCGGCAGCTTGCGGATGATCCGGCCGAGCGCGTTCACCTCGACCTGGCGCTGGCCGGCCGAGCCGCGCATCGACAGGTCGTAGATCTTCTCGATCCCGCTCTTGCCGATGCGGAAGTCGGGAAGCTCGAGCACCGGGTCGCCGGTCAGCTCGCTCTCCGACACCGCCGCCACGTAGCCGGTGCAGTGCACGGCGATGTCGGCGAACGGGTAGCGGCGCGACCGGCCGACCTCGATCCGCACGCCCGGCAAATACGGCGCGTTCACCGCCACCCGGGCGATCTCCTCGCGGCTCAAATTCTCGACCACGGTCACCGGCACGAAGGCGCGCTTGCGCTTGACCTCCTTGAGGACCCGCCGCACCTCCCACTCCGGCACCTCGATGATCGACGCCAGCGAGCCGAGCGTGGCGGCCACGTCGGCGGTCTGCTCGCGGACGATCTCGACCCGGAAATTGTCCTGGTTGTCGGCCAGCGGCACACCGTTGGAGTCGAGGATGCGGCCGCGGATCGGCGGCAGAAGCTCCAGGTTGAACTGGTTGTCGCGCGACAGCAGCGCGTAGCGGTCGGCCTCGACGACCTGCAGGTAGTACAGGCGCGCGCCGAGCGCACCGACCAGGGCAAGCTGTCCCGACGCCAGGAACAGCGCCCGCCGGGTGAACATCCGCTGGCTGTCCTGCTCGCTCGCCTTCAGCATCGCCGGCCACCGGACCACATTTTACCGGACCACATGGCGGTGGACCCGCACGAAGATCCAGGCGACGACCGGGAACAGCGTGACCGTCACCAGGTACTGGAACACCGCCGGCTCCGGGCCGACCGGGCGCAGCGCCAGGATCGACACCAGCAGCCAGACCAGGAACGCCGCCAGCGCGTAGATCAGGACGAAGCCGAACCAGGCCAGGACGAAAGGCTTGCCGAGGAACGCCCGGCGCTGGGTGACCGCCAGGCCGTGCACCACCATCAGGGTGAGCGCGCTCATCCCGAGGGGGGTGGCCACCAGGACGTCCTGCAGGACACCGACCAGGAACAGCGCGAACGGCGGCTGCAAATCGGGGCGGAACACCGCCCAGTAGAACGCCGACATCGCGGTGTAGGCCGGCACCACGGCCGTGTAGCCCGGCACGCCGATCGGCACCGTCGACAGGATCGTCAGCAGCACCATGAACGCGATCGGCGTGGCTTGGCGCAGCCAGAGGTCGACGCGCTGGACCGCGGTCGTCCTCATCGCCCGCCGAGCCCCAGCAGCTGGCCGCTCGCCGACCGCTCCGGCCCCATCAGCGTGAACGACGACTGGCCCGAACTCGGCTTCACCACGCCGTTCAGGCCGTAGTCGAGCAGCCGGATGTACTCCAGGCGGTTCCAGTCGACGTAGGGCGACACCTTGATGGTGCCGTCGTCGATCGACGTGACCACCCCGATCGGCAACCCGGCCGGGTAGACGCCGCCATGGCCCGAGGTGACGATCCGGTCGCCGTTCAGGACCTGGGCGTTCTGCGGCAGGTACACCAGCCTCGGCAGCCGGGTGTTGTCGCCCGCCAGCACCGCCGGGTCGCGGGTCCGCTCGACGGCCACCGGGATCTGCGAGTTCAGATCGGTGATCAGCAGGATGCGGGCGTGATGGGCGCCGGCCTCGACCACCCCGCCGACCAGGCCCTCGCCGGCGACGGCGGCGAGGCCGCGCCGGACGCCCTGGTCGGTACCGGCGTTGATCATCGCGCTGCGCACGAAGGCGCCACCGGCGTCGGCGATCACGCGGGCGGTGATGAAGGCGGCGGCCGGCTCGTGGACGGAGTTGGCGAGCGCCCGCAGAGCCTTGTTCTCGGCCTCGAGGCGACGGGCG
>CAYNFA010000604.1:0-3164 GCA_964396345.1 uncultured Thalassobaculum sp. | reverse complement strand
GCAACCTCACCACGTCAGGCCGGCAATTGGTGTCCAACGTCTGACGACGTCGGCCGGAGCGCTGGCAAGCGCGTCCTGGACAGCCGACGCCACTCCTGGTCATGATCCCGCAGGCAACTCGAAGGATGGGGGATGACGCTTGAGGACTTCCTGACGGTGGTCACAGCCAGCAAGCCGAGTGACTGGCGGGCGACGTTGCTGCCCACCTTCATGTACCGGATCGTACCGATCCGAGCGTCCGGCGGCGGCACCGCCGATTTTGAACTTCAGGAACACACCACCACCCTGACCTTCCTGCGCGACGTCCGCATCGGGATGGCGTGGGGCTTGATTGCTGACAAAAACTACAGCGAGGACTGGGTCCATAAACTGCCCAACAAGCGGGCTCAGGCCGTGATCCTCGACTTCCTGTATAATGGTGCCCTGGTCTTCCGCGACCAGTTGATCGCCGTCGACGGGTGGCGCTGCATTCTGCCGCAACCGATCAACGAAACGGGCCCGCCCTACAACGTGCCGGAGCGCCGGGCTCGTATCGCCAAGCTGATCCACCAGTTAGTAGGCCCCGAAACGAACTTCGACGCTTATTTCAAGCGTGTGGGAATGCAGCCGGTGAACCGCTCCTGGCCGGCTTGAAGCGGGCGCTTCAGTCCCGGTATTCAGGTTCGTCGCGGTCCAGAAGGCGCTTGAGCGACTCGAAGTGGCGAACCGCCTGAGCGCGCTCCGGGGAACTCAGCATCTGATCAGCGGTCATGCGGGCCACATCCTGGGGTATGCGGCGCATCGGCCGGCCAGTCGACATGGCGATCACCTGCGCCTGGCAAGCACGTTCCAAATAATACAGGTCGTCGAAAGCATGGGCGATGGTCTTGCCGGTCACGACAACGCCGTGATTGGCCAGGAACGCCACGCGCTTGCCGGTGGTGAGGGCCGCCGCGATCCGCTCCCCCTCGGAATCGTCGAGCGCCAGCCCGTTGTACAAATCATCGTATGCGATGGCGTCGTAGAATTTGAGCGAGGTCTGCAGGGTCGGCTCGAGCCGTCCATCCTCCAACATCGTCAGGGCGGTCGCGTACGGCATGTGGGTGTGCAGCACCACCTTCGCATCCGGCACGAGGCGATGAATGTGGTAGTGGATGAAGAAGGCGGTCGGCTCCGGCGGCTCGCGTCCATCGACCGCGCTGCCGTCCGCATCGACCTCAACCAGATCGCTCGCCCGCAGTTCTGACCAGTGGTATCCATGCGGGTTGATCAGAAACCGGTCGTCCTCGCCTGGAATGACCGCCGAGAAGTGGTTGCAGATGCCCTCGTGGAACCCGAGCCGCACCGCCCAGCGGAGCGCGGCTGCGAGATCGACGCGGCAGCGAGAGCGGACGTCATCGGCCGACAAGTCGGCCACGCTTGCGAGGACCACGGGCGATCTCCTCGGATGCTCGAAAAACCAGATGGCCGCAGGATCGGCGGCCTCGAATGGTCGGAGCGGCGGGATTCGAACCCACGACCCCCACACCCCCAGTGTGGTGCGCTACCAGACTGCGCTACGCTCCGACGGGCCGGACTATAGGCGATCATCCCGCCGGGAACAACGCCGAGACCACCTAATTCCGATCCTTCACCCGAGCCTCGCCTCGCCGGCTCGGGGACACAACGCCGCTAGTCCAACAGTCCGTGGCCGGCCCCGGTGCCGGCGGAGATCAAACCAGCGCCCGCGACAACCGGCGCCGAAGCTCCCTCAACTCTTCGAGCACTCCCCGGAGTTCGATCTCGTTGTCGGTGTGCTGACTGGTCGCAGCCGTGGGCGGTGGCGCCGCCGGCGCGGCGAGGGTGGCCGTGCCGCCCTTCACGGGCGTCGCCGCCTGCGCGGCGCGCGCGGTTTCCCCGGCTGTGGGCATTCGCACCGCGCCATCGCGCAGCAGTTTCTGGACGCCCTTCATCGTGTAGCCTTCGCGATACAGAAGCTCGCGGATGCGCTGCAGCAGCGCAACGTCCTCGGGCCGGTAGTAGCGACGCCCTCCCCCGCGCTTGAGCGGGCGGACCTGATTGAACTTGGTCTCCCAGAACCGCAGAACGTGCGGCGGGACTTCCAGATCGTCGGCCACTTCGCTGATCGTCCGGAAAGCTGAAGCGGACTTACCGTTCCGACGATTTGCGGTCGTGGTTTGAACGTCCGTCATGTAATCCCTCCAGCCGCGGCTATGCGTCGTCGGAGAGCGTTGCGTTGATCTTGTTCTTCAGCACGTGGGAGGGACGGAACACCAGCACCCGTCGAGGCAGGATCGGAACCTCGTCCCCGGTCTTCGGGTTCCGCCCGACCCTCCGCCCCTTCTGGCGCACCGAGAAGCTTCCGAACGACGAAATCTTGACCATCTCTCCCCGCGCCAGCGCGGCGATCATCTCGTCGAGCACGGACTCGACCAGTTCCGCCGACTCGTTCCGGGACAGGCCCACCTCTTCATAGACCGACTCACTCAATTGAGCGCGGGTAACGGTGTGTCCGGACATGTGCACCCCCAATTTAGGGGAGAAAGGTAACCCGATCCGGGAGGTCGGTCAATTAATTAGGTGATTTCAGACGATTGGGGCGACTTCCTCGCGTGCCGTCTCGGCGGAGGCAGATTTAACCATCGCCGGCGCCCCGTAGCGCACCAGACCGGCGCCCCAGGCAAGCCCGCCGCCGATGGCTTCCATGAGAACCAGGTCGCCCGGCTTTATCCTGCCGTCGCGCACCGCCTCATCGAACGCCAACGGTACCGAAGCGGCGGACGTATTGGCGTGCCGCTCGATCGAGCAGACCACCTTGCTCATCGGCAGGCCGAGCCGGTGCGCCATGCTCTCGATGATCCGGCGGTTTGCCTGGTGCGGGACAAGCCAGTCGACCGCGCCGGAGTCCAACCCGTTGGCGGACAGTGCCTCGTCGATGACCGCGGACAGCTTGGAAACGGCGTGGCGGTAGACTTCCTTGCCGTTCATTCGCACATGCCCGACGGTCTGGGTGGTGGAGGGTCCGCCGTCGACATACAGAATGTCGCGGGCGTCGCCGTCGGTGTGGAGATGCGTCGACAGCACCCCCCATGATGGAGCGTCCGGACCCTGGAGTTCGGCCGCCCGCAGGACCACGGCGCCAGCGCCGTCGCTGAAAAGAACGCAGGTCGAGCGATCCTGCCAGT
>CAYNFA010000603.1:1172-3174 GCA_964396345.1 uncultured Thalassobaculum sp. | reverse complement strand
AATCCGCCGATGGGTCAGAACGATCGCGGCAGACCCAGCACGTGCTCGGCGATGTACGACAGGATCAGGTTCGTCGACACCGGGGCGATCTGATAGAGCCTGGCCTCGCGGAACTTCCGTTCGACATCGTACTCCTCGGCGAACGCGAAGCCGCCATGCGCCTGCATGCAGGTCTCGGCGGCGTGCCAGGCGGCGTCGGCCGCCAGCATCTTCGCCATGTTGGCTTCCGGGCCGCACGGCTGTCCGGCCTCGAACAGGCGGACGCCCTTCTCGGCCATGAGCGCCGCCGCCTCGGTCTCGGCGTAGGCCCGCGCGATCGGAAACTGGACGCCCTGGTTTTGGCCGATCGGCCGGCCGAACACTTCGCGCGACTTGGCGTAGTCGGTGGCGGTGCGGATGAACCAACGGGCGTCGCCGAGGCTCTCGTGCGAAATCAGCAGCCGCTCGGCGTTCATGCCGTCGATGATGTACCGGAAGCCCTTGCCCTCCTCGCCGATCAGGTTCTCCGCCGGCACTTCGAGGTCGTCGAAGAACACCTCGGTGGTGGAGTGGTTCACCATGGTGCGGATCGGCCGGATGGTGAGGCCGTTGCCGACGGCCTCGCGCATGTCGACGACGAACACCGACAGGCCATCAGTGCGCTTGACGACCTGGTCCTTCGGCGTGGTCCTGGCCAGCAGCAACATCAGGTCGGAGTGCTCGGCCCGCGAGGTCCAGATCTTCTGCCCGTTGATGACATAGCGGTCGTTGCCCTCCTTGCGGGCGGTGGTGCGCAGCGACAGGGTGTCGGTGCCGCTGGTCGGCTCGGTGACACCGAAGGCCTGCAGGCGCAGGGTTCCGGCGGCGATGCCGGGCAGCCACTGGCGCTTCTGCGCTTCGGACCCGTGCCGCAGCAAGGTGCCCATGATGTACATCTGGGCGTGGCAGGCGGCGCCGTTGCAGCCGTTCTTGTGGATCTCCTCGAGAATGGCGCCGGCAGCCCGGATTCCGAGGCCGCTGCCGCCGTACTCCTCCGGAATCAGCACGGCCAGATATCCGGCCTCGGTCAGCGCCTGCACGAACTCGGTCGGATAGGCCCGCTCGCGATCCTTCTCCCGCCAGTAAGGTCCCGGGAAGCGCGCGCACAGATCCCGGACCGCCGCCCGGATATCGTCGATCACGTCGTCGGGGGTCGTGGTTGACGGCACGTCCGCTGCTGTCGCCATTGCCAGGGCACTCCTCACGATCATGGTTCACATCAAATAGACGCGACGGGGTCGGAGGTCGAGGCCGGTGAACCGAGGAACGGGCGACGACACTTTTTCCGTGCAAATTAATTTTTTCAACAGTACCATTCATTTATCAGCGGCGTGTCCCCGCACGCCGACATCCTCCGTCCCATCGCGGACCAGACTCGGAGCCGAGGAATGCCCTCCTCGGCTCCTCTTGTTTTGCGGCGCAGCGCTCGACCGGGCCTCCCAAGGGTTCACACGAGCCAGCGTGTCGGGTAACTCTGTCGTATACCTGAGATGAATTCGGGGGTGTGGTCTTCAGCGTCATCGCTCGGCCGCTGCTCGTTGGAGCGCGTGATCGGCGGTTACGGATGTTCCCGCCCCGATCGAGCATGATCCTGGTCGTGCGGCGGTCCGGGCGGACGGATTCCGTCATGCGGACGGCCGGGTGTCCTGCGGGCTGCTCGCGCCAAGACCGGATCGGAGCGAGGTAGGGGTGTCCAGGCAGGATACGGCGTACTATCGCTGGCGACCGGGTTTGACCTGGTTGGCGCATCTGTTCAAGGCGATTGCCAAGCAGCACCATCGCGCGATGCTGCCGGTCTTGCGCCGGCTGATTCCAACCGACGGGGTCGTGCTCGACGTCGGCGCGCATGCGGGGCAGTTCACCAAGCTCTTCGCCGGCATCGCCCGCGACGGACAGGTGATTGCCGTCGAACCGGGGGCGTACGCGCGGTCCATTCTGCGTCCAGCCCTCGCGCTGAACCGGGTGCGCAACGTCGTGACCGTCC
>CAYNFA010000603.1:0-1162 GCA_964396345.1 uncultured Thalassobaculum sp. | reverse complement strand
CCGGCGTCAGCATCCTCTCCGTCCCGATCAAGCGCAGAGGCAGCCGACGGTCGTCGCGCCCGACTGTCCAAACGCTTCACAAGCGTCTACGCTGACGCTCGAAGCTGCTTCGGCGCAAGCCCCTGGCCGCTCGGGTGGCCGCAATGGTCGGATCGGGTTTCGTGGTCGACGTCGGTTGCGGCGACGGATCAAGAACACCAAGTCTCCGACGCCGATCGCAAACCTTGTGCCCCCATCAGCGTCGGCTGCGGACGAGCCGATTGTTCTCCGCGACGGCCTCCCGAACGCCGCGTTCGACATCGTTCGCCAAATCAGCTCTGCCCAAATCAGCCCTGCCATAGATTCCTTCCATTTCGCCCGCGGCTGGGCAGGGAACGGTGCGTCGGTAACGTCGGCGTGACCGCCCAGGCGGGTTTGGACATGAGCGGCGCCGGTGTTGCGCGCGCTCTCGATTGGTTCGCGAGACCTTCGGTCTTCGCGATCACCGTGATCGCCTACTACGCGGTCGCATCCGCGATCAGGACGCTGGTTCTCTCCTGAACCTCCGGAGACGAAGCGCAGCTCATGTTGTACGGGCAGGTGCTCGCTCTCGGCTACGATCTGGTGAATCTCCCGATCAAGGGCTGGCTGGGGGCGCTTGCGGATCGGATCATCGGGCCCGGTATCGGCGTTGCGCTCCTGGTTCGCTATGGGTTGCTCGCCGCGTTCTTCGCGATCACGCACGCCGTCGCCCGTGAAGCGCTCCAGGACCGTCGACTGGCGTTGGCGGCCGCGATCGCGCCGGTCGGTTTCTTCTTCATAGGCTGGGAGAGCCTCCGGAACTTTGCCGACACGCTGGTGATGATCGTCGCGCTGATGGCCACGATCGGTGTGCTTTTGCGGCTGGTTCGCACGCCCACCGTTCGCTGGTATCTCCTGCTCTGGCTGGTGATGTCGGTGGGTCTTCTGGCGAAGTACTCCTATCCGCCCGCCTTGGCCGCGTTGGTTCTCGCCGCCGTCGCGACACCGGCGCTTCGGTCCGTGGTCCTCGACCGTCGGTTCGCCATGGCCTTCGCGGGCGCGGTGGTCGCTGCGTCTCCCGCCTATGTCTGGGCGCTGGGGCACTACGAGGCCCTCCAGAAAATGGTCGCGGCCCGGCTCTTCGAGGAAGCCGGCAGCACCC
>CAYNFA010000602.1:0-3190 GCA_964396345.1 uncultured Thalassobaculum sp. | reverse complement strand
CCGGGTAGCTCAGTGGTAGAGCGAGCGGCTGTTAACCGCTTGGTCGGGGGTTCGAGTCCCTCCCCGGGAGCCATTCTCAACGTGTCCGAATGCAAGTTCGGCACTGATCGGTTTGATTAGACCACCCGTCACCCGGTAATGTCCCTCGGCCGCACGAACCCGGCCAGCCGGGCAGAGCCCGGTGCAAGGTCCCGCCAACTCCCCTCGAAATCGAGCGTCGCCATCCCACCGGTAGGGTACTTGGTCGCAACCGTCCGCAGCGCCTCCGGGTCGCTGGCAACGCCTGCCAGCGCCATCGTCACACTCGCAATGCCGGGATTGTGGCCAACCACCAGCGCGACTCCGACCGTATCGGGCAGCCGGCGCAACTGGTTCAGGATCGCGCTACCGTCGACCTCGTAGAGCGCGTCGGTGATCTCGACTCGGGCCGTTACCGGCAGCGCCGCCCGCAGCGCCGCCAGGGTATCGACCGTCCTCCGGGCCGAGGAGCACAGCACCAGGTCCGGCAATACCCGCGTCCGCCGGACGTACCCGGCCAAATCCCTCGCTGCCCGATCGCCGCGCGCCGACAGCGGCCGGTCATGATCGGCTACGCCCGGATCAGCCCAATCGGACTTGGCGTGCCGCAACAGGTGGAGAGTCGGCATCGGCTACTCATCGTCCGCGAGGCGGGTGACGACCCGGATCTCGCTGTGCAAGGTCCGATGCACCGGGCATTTGCCGGCGATCTCCAGCAGCTTTGCGCGCTGCGTCTCATCAAGCGGCCCGTCCAGCGCGATCCGCCGCTCTATCCGGTCCACCATGCCATCCTGGGTCTCGCACTCGGCGCAATCCTCGGCGTGAACACGATCGTGCCGCAACCGGGTCACGAGCCGGTCCAGCTGCCAACCCTTTCGGTCGGCGTACATCTTGATGGTCATGTTCGTGCAGGCGCCGAGTGCCGCCAGCAGCAGATCATAGGGAGCCGGCCCAGTGTCGGTGCCGCCGACCGCGACCGGCTCGTCGGCGCGCAACCGATGGTCACCCGCAGCGATCCACTGCGGGAACAGCCCCTCGCCGGCATCGACCACCGCCACCTCGCCGTCAGCCGTCTCGATTGCCGTCGGCTGGACGGTAGGCACCAACCGCTCGGCCCAGCCCGACAGCACCGCGGCCACATAGGCGGCATCCTCCGGGCGTGTCAGCAAGTGGTCTGCCTGGTCGAGCGACATGAAGCTCTTGGGGTGGCGGGCAGCCATGAACAGCCGAGTGGCGTTGTCGATGCCGACGGTCTGGTCGAGGGGCGCGTGGAAGATCAACAGGTCGCGGCGCAGCTTGGCGACCGTGGCCTCGAGGGCGTGGTCCTTGAGGGCGTCGAGGAACTCGCGGCGGACCCGGAAACGCCGCCCGGCCAGTTCGACCTCGGCCACCCCATCGCGCTCGATCTCGGCAACCCGCCCGGCGAAATTGTGGACCACGTGGCTCGGGTCGGACGGGGCGCCAATCGTCGCGACTCCCTTCACCTCTGGGATCCGGGCCGCCGCCGCCAGAACCGCCGCCCCTCCCAGGGAGTGGCCGATCAGGATTGCCGGCGCCCGGTGCTCGGCGCGCATCCAATCGGCCGCCGCGACCAGATCGTCGATGTTGGAGGCAAAGCTGGTGTTGGCGAATTCGCCATCGCTGTGACCGAGACCCGTGAAGTCGAATCGGAGCACAGCGATGCCACGGTCGGCCAAGCCGTCCGCGATCCGGCGCGCCGCCGCGAGGTCCTTGGAGCAGGTGAAGCAATGCGCGAACAGCGCGAATCCCCGTATCGACCCAGCCGGTCGGTCAATCCGTGCCGCCAGTGTGTCGCCCAAAGCGCCCGTAAAGTTGACACTTTCCTTGCGCACAGCCATCGTCGACCTCATGAAGTCGTGGGTGGGGGCGGATTTTTAGCACATGGCGGTCGAAGACGAAGCTACCGCAGCCGTTTCGCCCGCGGTTCAGATCCGTTTCGCGACGCCAAGCGACGCCGAGGCGATCGCCCTGCTCTCTCAGGAGTTGCTGGCGTTCTACGGGCTTCCGGTTCGGTACCAGCGTTCGTACATGGCCCATGTGATCGCCGAGAAGGCGTTCACCGAGCCGCCGTCGATTGAGATCCTGATGGCGTTCGAGCGCGGCCAGGCCCGTGGATTTCTGGCCTTCTCGAGCAGTTTCGCGGTCGCCAACTGTCAGACCAGCGTGTTCATTCAGGACCTTTTCGTCACCCGCAAGGCGCGGGCGCATGGCATTGGCCGGCAGCTTATGACTGAAATGGCCCGCCTCTGCGTCGAACGCGGGATCGGTCAGCTCGACTGGACCGCCGACCCCTGGAACGAGAAGGCGACCGCCTTCTACGAGGCCATGGGCCCGCTGTTGCGCAGCGATAAAACCTATTACCGCCTGCTCTCGCCCCGCCTCGTCGATCTTGCCGCGGGAACCCAGCCGGCCGAGCGCCGACTTCGAACCTGAACCAAGCTGTCGCGCCCGCCAGCGCACGGCATCGTTCCCGGCTCCGCACTTTATCGGAGCACCGGCCCCGGCTAGGCTCCCAGCCGTACCGAACACGAAGCCTTCCAGCGAGGCATGGAGACCCGATATGCACGTCCGCAACGGCTTCGTCGGCACCGTCGGCGACACCCCTCTTATCAAGCTGAAGGCGGCCTCCGAGCGAACCGGCTGTACCATCCTGGGCAAGGCCGAGTTCCTCAACCCGGGCGGCTCGGTCAAGGACCGTGCCGCGCTGGCGATCATCGAGGATGCCGAACGCCAGGGACGGCTTCGACCCGGCGGAGTCATCGTCGAGGGCACTGCCGGCAACACCGGCATCGGCCTGGCCCTGGTCGGCAACGCCCGCGGCTACCGCACCGTCATCGTGATGCCGGAGACCCAGAGCCAGGAAAAAAAGGACATGCTGCGGCTTTGCGGCGCCGACCTTCGGCTGGTGCCGGCCGTGCCGTATCGCGATCCCGGCAACTACGTCCATGTCTCGCAGCGAATTGCCGAAGAACTCGACAAGATCGAGCCGAACGGCGCGATCTGGGCCAATCAGTTCGACAACACGGCCAACCGCGACGGCCACTACCGGACCACCGGGCCGGAGATCTGGGAACAGACCGACGGCACGGTGGATGGCTTCATCTGTTCAGTCGGGACCGGCGGCACCCTCGCGGGGACCGCGATGGCGCTG
>CAYNFA010000601.1:0-3202 GCA_964396345.1 uncultured Thalassobaculum sp. | reverse complement strand
CATCAGCGCGCCCGGCAGCATCCCGGCCTCGGTGAGGGTCTGGAAGCCGTTGCACACCCCGAGGACCGGCACGCCCTGGTCGGCGCGCTCCTTGACGGTCCGCATCACCGGCGAGTGCGCGCCCATGGCGCCGGCCCGCAGATAGTCGCCGTAGGAGAAGCCGCCGGGGACCACGATCAGATCGACCGAAGGCAGGTCCAAATCCTTGTGCCAGATCATCAGCGGCTCGGTGCCGAAGGATCGTCGCAGGGCGACCGCCATGTCGCGTTCGCGGTTCGAGCCGGGGAAGACGATGATGGCCGTTTTCATGGGCGCTCCGGGGGCCGTCACGGTGAGCCGGAACCTAGGTCCGTCTCAGGACCGACGCAAGCGAAGTAACGTCGCGCGTGCGAGGCGTCGGGCACGCTGCCGTCGTGGTCCGAGCGGCGGTGGGGTCCCGGCTCGCGCTACGCTTGGCCGGGATGACGACAGGGTGGTGGAGGGCCGGTGGTGAAGACCGGTCACTGGTTGAGAGCGGTCCGAGGTCGTCCGGCCGCTTGCCGGGTGCGCCCCAACCTGTCGTCATCCCGGACCGGGCCCGCCCGCGGCGGGACGGAGCCGGGACCCACGGGGCGACGCGCGCCCGTTCCGGCGGCGTCATCGCTCGCCGGTGGCGTCCAGGGCGACCTCGTCAGGCGACAGCACCCGCTCGGGAGGCAGTCGAATCGTGATGGTGGTTCCCTTGCCGAGGGTGCTGTCGAGCTGCAGGGTGCCGCCATGGATTTCAACGAACGCCTTGGTCAGCGGCAAACCCAGCCCGACGCCGTCGAACCGCCGGCTGAGGCGGTTGTCGACCTGTTCGAACGGGCGCAGGACCTTGCCATGATCCTTGGGGTCGATGCCGATCCCGTCGTCGGCGACGCTGATGCTGACACCGCCGCCGTCCCGGCCGGCCGCCAATTCGATATGGCCGCCCGGTGGCGTGAACTTGGCCGCGTTGGAAATCAGGTTGATCAGGATCTGCCGGATCAGACGCGCGTCGGCGCTCAACGCCGGGAATCCGTCCGCCACCGCGACCCGGATATCGGCGATCTGCTGACCGCGCCGGGCCTGGACCATGGCGATGGCGGCCTGCGCCTCGGCGAGCAGATCGACGCGCCCGAGGCGCAGCCGGATCTGGCCCATTTCGATGCGCGAGAGATCCAGGATGTCCTCGATCAGGCTCAGCAGGTGCAGGCCGCTGACCTGGATGTCGTGGGCGTAGCCTTCGTAGTGAGGGTCGCCGAGCGGTCCGAACACCCGATTCACCAGCAGGTCCGAGAACCCGATGATGGCGTTCAACGGAGTTCGCAATTCGTGGCTGACGGTCGCCAGGAACAGGCTCTTGGCCCGGTTGGCGATCTCGGCTTGGCGCAAGGCGTCCTGAAGTTCCTGTCGCGCGCTGTCGAGCTCCAGGCTGAACGTGGTCTCGTCGGTTGAGGTTCCTCGGTAGCCGCTGAAGCGCCCCGATTGGTCGAACACGGGAACCCCGGAGACCCGCCAGTGCCGGATGCCGCCGTTCGGGTCAGGCAGGTCGTAGCGGAAGTCGCGGAACGGCAGGCGGGCGTCCAGCAAAGCCTTGTGCCCGCTGAACAGCGGATCGTCGTCCGGGTCGGCGCCGGCGATTTCCCACTGGGTCTTTCCGATCAGTTGCGAGGCCGGAGGGTGGCGGCGCACGGCGCTGGTATCGACCACCATCGTGAAGCGGAGATGCGGATCGGTTTCCCAGAACCGGTCCGAACTGGCGTTCACGAAGTCGTGAAACCGTTGCTCGCTGTCCTGGTAGGCCTGTTGGACCCGCTTCATCTCGGTGATGTCCTGGGATGCGGTGACCGTGCCACCGTCCGGGAGCCGTTGATCGCGGACCAGGACCCAGCGACCTTCCGGCAATCGCACGGTGAAGCTGCGACCGCCCGGCCGGCGCTGCTGCAGGCGGGCCGCCAGGTAGGATTCCGGGTTCCCCGCCGCGTCGGGGATCTGCCCGGCCTCAAGCCGGTCCCGGACATGCTCCGCGAAGGTCATCCCGAGGCGCAACGGCGTGCCGGCCGCCTCGTTGACCTGTCGCACGCGCGCGTTTGCGTAAACCAGCCGATCCTGGCGGTCCCAGATGTGCAATTCGTCGGTGGTGTGGTCGAGCGCCTCGAGGAGCGCCGGCAGCGTCAGGTCGGGTGTCACCAGCGCCGGTCGGGTGCCGGGCTGCTCGCGGAAGGTGACGACGTAGCCACCCGACGCCATCGGGTGTACGGCGACCGAATACTGCCGGCCGTCCGGCCGGGTGTGCTCGAGCCGGCCCGGCAATCTCAGGCGGGCGGCCTCAACCCGCTTGCGGGCGATCGCCTCGCCGTCGCCGGGCCCGTACTCGCCGCGGTTGGCCAGAAAACCGGTGATGGTTTCGAGCGATGTGCCCGGCTCGGCGATCTCCGCCGGAAGCTCGAAGATCTCGACGTAGCGCCGATTGCGGAAGACCAGGGCCGGGAAATCGTCAAACACCGCGATGCCAAGGTCGACGCAGTCGAGCGCCTCGACCAGGGTTGCGACATCCGTCGGCAGGGTCGTCGAGTCTGACACGTCGTCACTCCGGCAGGCTGGCGCACGCGGCGGTTCACTCTACCGAAGGCGATCCGAAAGCCAACCGTCGGCAACCGTGCACCCGCCGCCGTCAGGCCTCGATCCTGATGGCGTAGTTCTCGATGACGGTGTTGGCGAGCAGCTTCTCGCACATTGCGGTGACCGCTGCCTCGGCCTTGGCGGTGTCGGTCTCGGCCAGGTCGATCTCGATGACCTTGCCCTGACGAACTTCCCCGATCCCCGGAAAGCCGAGGGTTCCAAGGGCGTGACCGATGGCCTTGCCCTGCGGATCCAGAACGCCGGGCTTCAGGGTGACGTGAATAATCGCCTTCATCTCGCCTCCGCGACCGGCGTCCGGGACGCCGGTCCATGCTGTGGTTTACCGCCGCCGCGCCCGGCGGGCCGGCGGCTACTGCATCGCCTGCGGGCCCTTCAGGTCCATCGGACCAGCCTCCGGCAGCACGCCGAGGCGCCGAGCGACCTCCTGATAGGCCTCCTCGACCCCGCCGAGGTCGCGGCGGAACCGGTCCTTGCCCATCTTCTCGTTGGTGCGAATGTCCCACAGCCGGCAATTGTCCGGGCTGATCTCGTCGGCGACCACGACCTGGACCTCGTC
>CAYNFA010000600.1:0-3209 GCA_964396345.1 uncultured Thalassobaculum sp. | reverse complement strand
TGGCGCCGACCCGGAAGATGTTGTGGTAGCTGCCGATCACCCAGAGCGTGCCGGTATCCTTCAGCACCCGCCGGCACTCGCCGAGCCAGGCGCGGCAGAACTTGTCGTAGGCCTCGAACCCACCGAACCGGTCCCAGGCATCGTCAACGCCGGCTACCCGGGTGTTGTTCGGGCGCAGCAGTTCGCCGCCAAGTTGCAGGTTGTAGGGCGGGTCGGCGAACACCAGGTCGACGCTCCGGTCCGGGAGGGCCCGCAGTTCCTCGATGCAGTCGCCGATCAGAATCCGCCCGACCGGAAGGTTCCCACCGTCCGCCATCGTTCCCACCCCTGCCACGCAAGACTGCCGAGAATCGCACGGCTCGGTAGGTCGGTCAACGTCTCAGAAAAGATTCATATTTAGAGTCAATGACTTGAAGGTATGGCCCAACATATTGAGGTAGGACTCTTCCGCAAACGCCTCATCCGGCGTCATCGCCCAGCATGGCTCGGATCGGGGCAAAGCTGCGCCGATGGTGCTCCGTCGGCCCCAGTCGGCGCAGCGCGGCCAGGTGGGCGGGCGTTCCGTAGCCGACGTTGGTCTCCCAGCCGTAGCCGCCGTGGCGGGCGGCCAGCGCGATCATCTCGGCGTCGCGGGCCTGCTTGGCGACGATTGCGGCGGCCGCGATGGTCAGGCAGAGCGCATCGCCGCGCACGATGGCGCGCCCCGGGTACCACCAGCCGGGCAGCCTGTTGCCGTCGACCAGCACGAGGTCCGGCTCGCGCGGCAGCGTCGCCGCCAGCGCGTCGACGGCGCGCGTCATCGCCAGCATCGAGGCCTGCAGTATGTTGACGGCATCGATCTCGGCGACCTCGGCGCGTCCGAGCGCGGTCCGGGCGTACGGCGCGAACGCCGCCAGCGCGACGGCGCGCCGTGCCGCGGAGAGCATCTTTGAGTCGGCGACCAGACCGGCGGCAACGGCCGGCAGCGCCCGGAGGTCGAGGACCGCGGCGGCGGCCACCACCGGCCCAGCCCACGGTCCGCGGCCAACCTCGTCCACGCCGATCACCAGCGCGCCATCCAGGGCGCCGGCAGCGCGCTCCAGATCGGACGTCGGTCGAGTCGTCGGATCGGCCCTCATGAAGCTCCGGACGCGGGTCTGAGCCGTCTCTCAAATCCGATCGCAGTTTTTGACGGCGTCACCGGTGCTACCATCCGATGACAATCGGATCAATCGGATATGGCCCGCGGCTCAGACGGCGCGCGACGCTCGAGCCTACCGGCGGTCAGCCGCCGTTCACTCATCGGACTGTCAGTCACCGAACAGCGACAGCTGCGCGCCGGCGCGCCCGGGTGCCCTGAATCGGCTGGTGTCGAGCGCGACGGTCCGGCGGGCCAGCCCGAGCCGGCGGCAGGCGTTGCGGAAGCGTTGCGCGATCATCTGGGCGTAGGGTCCTTCGCCGCGCATGCGGGTGCCCCACTCGGCCTGATAGAGCTCGCCATTGCGGGTCTGACGGACCAGCGACAGCACGCGGTCGGCCCGGTCGGGAAAATGCGCGCGCAGGAATTCCTCGACCAGCGCGGCGATCTCCAGCGGCAGGCGCAGCATCACCCAGGTTGCCGATTCCGCACCCGCAGCGATCGCCGCCTCGAGGATCGGCTCGATCTCGTGGTCGTTGATTGCTGGAATCACCGGCGCCACCAGCACGCTGGCCGGCACGCCGGCGTCGACGCAGGCGCGGATCGCCGCCAGCCGCTTGTCCGGCCTCGGCGCGCGCGGCTCCAGCGTTCGCGCCAGCGCGCCGTCCAGGGTGGTGACCGAGATGCCGACCTTGGCCAAGCCTCTGGCGGCCATTCTTCCAAGGATGTCCAGGTCGCGCACCACCAGGTCGGACTTGGTGACGATCATGACGGGATGGTCGTGCTCCGCCAGGACCTCCAGGATTCCCCGTGTGATCCGCATCTCGCGCTCGATCGGCTGGTAGGGATCGGTGTTCGTTCCGAGCGCGATCGGCGAGCAGTCATACCCTTTGCGGGCCAGTTCCTGGCGCAGCAGGGCCGGCGCGTCGGGCTTGGCGAGCAGCCGGGTCTCGAAGTCAAGCCCGGGCGAAAGTCCGAGCCAGGCATGGGTCGGGCGCGCGAAGCAGTAGACGCAGCCGTGCTCGCAGCCGCGGTACGGGTTGATCGAGCGATCGAAGGGAACGTCTGGTGATTGGTTGCGCGCGATCACCGTCCGGCTGGCGTCGATCGCCACCGTGGTCCTCAGCTTCGGCTCCTCGTCCTCCGGTGCGACCGGCGCAATGGCCGGCGACGACCAACCGTCGTCGACCCGCTCGCGGGCGTGCGGCTCGTATCGGCCGCTGCGGTTCGAGACGGCGCCACGCCCCTTGCGCGGCACCGCCGCGAGCGCGTCGCTCGGCATCGGGTCGACCGGCGGCCCGGGATCGCGATCCTGAGGCACATCGGCATCGCCGAATTCGACCTCCGGCGCGTCCTGCGCGAAGTCGTCGGCGAACACCTCAAGCGGATCGACGGTGGGGCGGGGACGGGCGCGGGACATGCCGGCAGGATAGGCCGGCAATTCGAACAAATCAAGAACACGACGGGATCGGGGAACTCGGCTCTCCGCCAGCCAGACGAGCAGCCGGGCGTGTTCGGCGCGAGCCTCCTGCGACGGCAGCGCGGTCAGCGCCCGCCTTTCATCCACCCGCGTCGCGCGTCTCGCCTGACCGGCGGCCGTTCCCGGAGGGTGTCAGGCCAGCGCCGGTCCATCGTCCTCCGGTGCCAGCTTGCGGCCGTCATGGGCACGCTCGGCGGCGCCGCGCTCGGCGTCCTCAAGCCGCTTTTCAATTTTGGTGCGGCCGTGCCGGGCGCGATTCTCCTCGGCCACCGCGTCGCGATCGGCACGCTCCTTCTGCTTGCGAAACGTCCGCAGGTTGACGACATTGCCGGTCACGGGATCAGTTCCTCCGCGGTGAACGCTTCGGTTCCGGCCCATTGGCCACGGGCCGCCTCCATCATCGCCGGATCGACGAACCGCGCAAGCCGCCTCGCCAGCCCGGCGGTCGCCGGTTCGGCAGACGCGAGCGCCGCCGCCAAGTCATTTCGCGCCGCCCAGGCACAGGCCCAACTGGTGGTGCGCAGCCAGACCAGCCGGCGATAGCCCAGGATGTGCGGGCGCACCGCGTCGGCCAGATCCCGCGGCACCGCCACCGCCCAGGCGCGATGGAAA
>CAYNFA010000599.1:0-3210 GCA_964396345.1 uncultured Thalassobaculum sp. | reverse complement strand
GATCATGCCCGGCATGACCATCAGGTCGCCGCCGTCGATCTCGCGCGCCGCCTCGCCGGCATAGCGCCCGCCGACATGGGTGACGGCGCCGTCGGCGAACGCCACGTCGGCACCCTTCAGGTACACGTGGCGGCTGTCGCGCGCGCTCCAGGCGACCACCCAGGCGGCGTTGCGGATCACGGTGGTCTCGGGCATCGCGGCCTCCGGGCGGGGCGGGTGAGGGGGCGGGCGGCGGGACCGGAATCAAAGCACGCCGAGGGTCGCATCGGCAACGTCCGGACACGCGTGCATGCGGCTGTCGAACCGGCTTGACTGCGGTTGTATGTGGGAATATTTCCCATATATGGGAAAAAGCGCTTCTGACGACCTTTCCATCGACCGCCGCATCGCCCAGCGCCTGCGGGCCTTGCGCGCCGAGCGTGGCTGGCCGCTCGACGAACTCGCCGGGCGCAGCGGCGTCAGCCGCGCCACGCTCTCCCGGCTGGAGAACGCCGAGGTCAGCCCGACCGCCAGCGTTCTCGGCAAGCTCTGCGCGGTCTACGGCCTGACCATGTCACGTCTCATGCACCTGGTGGAGGGCGACTTCGCCCCGGTCCTGCGCCGCGCCGAGCAGCCGGTGTGGACGGATCCGGAGATCGGCTTCCGGCGCCGCTCGCTGTCGCCGCCCGCCCAGACGCTGGCGGGCGAGGCGCTGGAGTGCGAACTCGATCCAGGGGTGCGCATCGTCTACGAGGAGCCGCCGCGGCCGGGGCTGGAGCACCACCTCCTGATGGTGGACGGCGAGCTCGAGGTCACCGTCGGCGGGCGGGCTCACACCCTGCGGCCCGGAGACTGCCTGCGCTACCAGTTGTTCGGGCCGAGCGCGTTCGCCACCCCCGCGCACTCCGGCGCCCGCTACGTGCTCTTCATGGTTTGAGGCAGGTCGTCATGATCGAGGGTGTTCGGACCAGTATCGCGGCGCTGTCGGCGGAGGACGCCGCCGGCCGGGTCGGTGAACTCGGGGCGCTCCTGCGGGACTGCGTCCAGGACGGCGCCAGCGTCGGCTTCGTCCTGCCGTGCCCGCAGGCGCGCTTCGAGGCGTTCTGGAGCGACAGCGTGGTGCCAGCCGTCCGGCACGGCTCGCGGCTGCTGCTGGTGGCGCGCCTCGGCGACCGGATCGTCGGCACGGTGCAACTCGACCACGACACCCCGGCCAACCAGCCGCACCGCGCCGAGGTGCGCAAGCTGCTCGTCCATCCGGCGTTCCGGCGCCGGGGTATCTCGCGCGCCCTGATGGCCGAGCTGGAGGCGCGGGCGGCCGGGCTCGGGCGCCGCCTGCTCACCCTGGACACCCGCACCGGAGACGCCGCCGAGCCTCTCTACGCCTCGCTCGGCTACAGCACGGCCGGGGTGATCCCGGGGTACTGCCGGGACCCGATCGGCGACCGGCTCGACTCGACCACCATCATGTACAAGGCGCTGTAGCCGTGCCGGCACCCGCCCTGATCATCCTGGCGCTGATGGCGGGCGGGCTGCTGGCGGCCCAGGGACCGATCCTGGTGCGGCTGGCGCTGCACGCATTGCCGCGGATCGGCGTGACGACGTTCGCGGCGCGGCGGTTATCTGCGGCCAGCTGATGACGGCGCTGGCCTACGATCATTTCGGCGCGTTCGGCATGGAACTCCGCCGGATCGGCCCGCGCGAAGTCGCCGGCGCAGCATTCCTGCTCGCCGGCCTCCGGCTGATCACCGGGCAGCATCGAGGGTGACGACATGCGGGGTAGGATTGTTGACAATCCAACAACCCCTGGCATCGTGTCACTTCAAAGCGTCGCCGCCGGAGGCCCCGATGGCTCCCTCTATCCGATACGTCTCGTTCGACTGCTACGGCACGCTCACCAATTTCCGGGTCGGCGACGTCACGCGCGCCCGTCTCGCAGAGCGGGTGGCGGCCGAGCGCATGGCGGACTTCCTGGAGAATTTCAGCGCCTACCGGCTGGACGAGGTGATGGGTGCGTGGAAGCCCTACCCGGAGGTGCTGCAGCGCTCGCTGGAGCGGACCTGCCGGCGCTGGGGTGTCGCCTTCGACCCTGCCGACGCCCAGGCCATCGTCGACTCCGTGCCGACCTGGGGGCCGCACGCCGACGTGCCGGCACCGCTGGCCCGGGTCGCCGCCGAACTGCCGCTGGTGATCCTCTCGAACGCCTCGAACGACCAGATCCAATCCAACGTCGACAAGCTCGGCGCCCCGTTCCACGCGGTGCTGACCGCCGAGCAGGCGCAGGCCTACAAGCCGCGCTTCCAGGCTTTCGAGCACATGTTCGACAGCCTCGGCTGCGGGCCCGAGCACTTCATGCACGTGTCGTCCAGCCTGCGCTACGACCTGATGTCGGCGCACGATCTCAGGATCGGCCGGCGGGTCTTCGTCGACCGCGGCCACGGGCCCGGCAACCCGGCCTACGGCTACCAGGAGATCGCCGATCTCGGCGGCCTTCCGGGACTCCTGGGCCTGTAGGGCGCGCGCCGTGGCCGCCGCCGTCCCGCTCGTCCAGCGCCGCCTGCCGCGCGCCACCCTGTCGGTCCAGGTGGCCGAGCGGATCAGGGACGACATCCTGTCCGGGGCGCATCCGCCGGGAGCGCAGCTCAACGAGATGGAGCTGGCGTTGGAGTTCGGCGTCAGCCGCGGTCCCCTGCGCGAGGCCATGCAGCGGTTGATCCAGGAGGGGCTGCTGCGCAGCGAGCCGCATCGCGGGGTGTTCGTCCCGGACCTGACCGAGGCCGACCTGGAGGACGTGTACTTCGTGCGCGCCACCCTGGAGGCGGCGGCGGTCCGGCGGATCGCGGCGGGTGACCGCCGTGGCGCCGTGGCCGACCGGCTGACCGCGATCGCAGAACGCATGGACGGCGCGATGCGGGCCGGCGACTGGGGCGGCGGCGGCGAACTCGACTTCGCCTACCACCGGGCCCTGGTCGACGCCGCCGGCAGCGAGCGGCTGTCGCGGACCTACGCCACCGTGCAGGCCGAGACCCGGCTGTGCCTGCACCGCCTGATGGGGGGGTACCGGCGCAGCGAGGCGCTGGCGGTCGAGCATCTGCGGCTGGCACGAATGCTGGCTGAAGCTCCGGTCGAGGAGATCCTGGCGGAACTGCAGCGGCACTTCGGCGACCCGGCCGAGAACCTGCGCAAGGCCCGCAACCTCAGCGGCGATCAGACAAGGCCGACCTGAATGAG
>CAYNFA010000598.1:0-3213 GCA_964396345.1 uncultured Thalassobaculum sp. | reverse complement strand
ACGGCCTCCAGAGCCACAATCTGGCGCTCTAACCAACTGAGCTACACCCGCCATAACCTCGCTCGACCTCGGCCGAGCGAGGCGCGTTTGCTATCCCAGCGACCCGCCCCCGTCAACCTAAATGGGTCAGCCGAGATAGTGGGCCAGTCTCTCGACCGCTCCGTCGAGCACCGCGTCGCGCTTGGCGAAGCAGAACCGGATGAAATCGGTCGGAGCGGTGGTACGGTCCTGATAGAACGCCGACACCGGCACGGCGGCGACTCCGGCCTCGGTGACCAGCCGGCGGCAGGACCCCTGGTCGTCCTCGCCCGGCTTCAGGAAACGCTTGGCGTCGACGAACAGGAAGTAGGTTCCCTGACAGACCGCCGGCTCGAGCCCGATGCCGGTCAGCGCCGTCGACAGGCGGTCGCGCTTGGCCTGCATGGTGTCGCGCAGGCCATCGAAATAGCCGTCCTCCTGACCGAGCCCGAAGGCGACGGCGCGCTGCAGGTTCGGCGCGGTGGTGAACACCAGAAACTGGTGCGCCTTGGAGATCGGCTGCAGAAGGTGCTCTGGCGCGGTCAGATAGCCGACCTTCCAGCCGGTCAACGAGAACGTCTTGCCGGCCGAGCCGATCCGCACGCAGCGCTCGCGCATGCCCGGCAACGTCATCAGCGGGATGTGCGCGCGATCGTCGAACGCCAGGTGCTCGTAGACCTCGTCGCACACCGCGTAGGCGTCGTGCCGGCGCACCAGGTCGGCGATGGCCTCCAACTCGGAGCGGGTAAACACCTTGGACGCCGGGTTCTGCGGGTTGTTCAACACGATCAGCTTGGTGCGGTCGCTGAACGCGGTGGCCAGCGCGTCGAGGTCGAGGGTCCAGTGGGGAGGCGTCAGGCGGACGGTCTTCGGGACGCCCCCGGCGCGCCGGATCATCGGCAGATAGCAGTCGTACAGCGGTTCGATCACCACGACTTCGTCGCCCGGCTCGATCAGCGCCAGAAAGCACGCCGCCAGCCCCTCGGTTGCGCCGGTCGAGACCATGGTCTCGGTCTTCCAGTCGACGTCGATGCCGTAGAAGCGCTTGTTGTGCGCAGCCACCGCCTGGCGCAGTTCCGGCACCCCCATCATCGGCGGGTACTGGTTGGGCGGGTCGTAGAGTGCCGCCGACGCGGCGTCGAGCACCGAGTCCGGCCCGCGGTCGTCGGGAAACCCCTGGCCGAGGTTGATCGCCTGATGCTCGATGGCGAGACGCGACATCACCTCGAACACCGTGGTGCCGTAGCTGGACAGCAGCGAATTCGCGGGCTTCATCGACGTTCCTCCCGACCCCCCATCCGGGGACCGGTCGGATACCGCGCGGCTCGTACGCACGCAAGCCCGCTGCTTACGCACGCAAGCCCGCTGCTGGTGTGGTGCCGAGGAGACGCTTTCCACGCCGCCCCGGGTCGCTAGAATGCGCCCCCGCTGCCCCCTGCAACGACAGCGACGCGCCCGACGTCGCGCGAGAGGAAACGCCCATGCCCATCCTGGCCGACCGGATGTCCCAACTTGGTACCGAGACCGCGTTCGAGGTGCTGGCCCGCGCCAACGCGCTGGCGGCCGCCGGCAAGAGCATCATCAACCTCGGCATCGGCCAGCCGGACTTCAAGACGCCCGACCACGTCGTCGAGGCCGGCATCAAGGCGATGCGCGACGGCCACCACGGCTACACGCCGGCCGCCGGCATCCCGCAGCTGCGCGAAGGCGTGGCCGCCGATCTGCGCAAGCGCCACGGCGTCGAGGTCGATCCGGACCTGATCATGATCATGCCGGGCGGCAAGCCGACGATGTTCTTCGCCTGCCTGATATTCGGACAGCCGGGCGCGGAGATCCTGTACCCGAACCCGGGATTCCCGATCTACGAGAGCTCGGTGAAGTTCTCGGGAGCGACCGCCGTCCCCTACCCGCTCAGCGAGGCCAACGGCTTCGCGTTCTCGGCCGAGGAGGTGCTTTCTAAGATAACCTCACGCACCCGTCTGATCATCCTGAACAGCCCGGCCAACCCCACCGGCGGCGCCGTGCCAAAGGCCGAGTTCGATCGGCTGGCGGCTGGCCTCGCCGATTGGCCGGGGGTCTACATCCTGTCCGACGAGATCTACGGTCAGATGCTGTACGACGGCCGCGAGCACACCACCCTGCTGTCGTACCCCGAGCTTCGGGACCGGGTGATCCTGCTTGACGGGTGGTCGAAGACCTACGCCATGACAGGCTGGCGGCTCGGCTACTCGATCTGGCCGAAGGCGATCTTCCCGCACGCCGAGAAGCTGGCGGTCAACTGCCACTCCTGCGTCAACGCGCCGACCCAGTTCGCCGGCCTGGCGGCGCTGACAGGGCCCCAGGACGCCGTCCATGCCATGGTCAAGGCGTTCGACGAGCGACGCCGCGTGATCGTCGGCGAGCTTAACCAGATTCCCGGCTTCCGTTGCGTCGAGCCAGGCGGGGCGTTCTACGCTTTCCCAAACATCGAGGGCACCGGCATGGGCTCGAAGGCGCTGCAGACCAAGCTCCTGGAGGACGCCGGCGTGGCCGTCATCGCCGGCACCAGCTTCGGGGCCTTCGGAGAAGGCTATCTGCGGTTCTCCTACGCCAGCTCGACTGAAAACATTCGAGAGGCGATCAGGCGCATCCGTGTTTGCCTGTCTTGAAGGCGATAAACTGCACAATAATTGTTCACTCGCTCTCGAAACAGGCATGATGTTCTGATCGTCCTTCGAGTCCGATCTGTTGGAACCGAGGGTTTCCGCGGTCGAGCGCGCTTCCTGGTGGTTGGCATATCGCGTGCTATGCCCGCCCTTGGACGAGGCCGCCCGGCCATCCATCCGTACGCAATACGAAGGCACGGACCCAATGAAGAAGGTCGAAGCGATCATCAAGCCGTTCAAGCTGGACGAGGTGAAGGAAGCGCTGCACGAGGTCGGGATCCAGGGGATCACGGTTACCGTGGCCAAGGGCTTCGGCCGGCAGAAGGGGCACACGGAGCTCTACCGCGGCGCCGAGTACGTCGTGGACTTTCTCCCGAAGGTAAAGGTCGAGATCGTCATGGAAGACGCCCAGGTCGCGCGCGCCGTGGAGGCGATCCAGACCGCGGCGCACACCGGCCGCATCGGCGACGGCAAGATCTTCGTGTCCACCGTGGACGAGATCATCCGCTTCCGCACCGGCGAGACCGGTTCGGATGCGATCTGACGGGCG
>CAYNFA010000597.1:0-3213 GCA_964396345.1 uncultured Thalassobaculum sp. | reverse complement strand
GTGCAGGCGGTGGTCGGCGAACTGCAGGGCGAGAAGATCGACATCATTCCGTGGTCGGACGATCCGGCGACCTTCGTGGTCAACGCGCTGGCTCCAGCCGAGGTCTCCAAGGTCGTGCTCGACGAGGATGCCGGCCGCATCGAGGTCGTGGTTCCCGACGAGCAGTTGTCGCTGGCCATCGGCCGGCGCGGCCAGAACGTCCGGCTGGCTTCCATGCTCACCGGCTGGGACATCGACATTCTGACCGAGCAGGAGGAGTCGGACCGCCGCAAGGAAGAGTTCCGGGTGCGCTCGGACACCTTCATCTCCGCGCTCGACATCGACGACGTGATCGCTGGCCTGCTGGTCGCCGAGGGCTTCACCTCGGTGGAGGAGATCGCCTACGTCGAGATCGATGACCTCGCCGACATCGAGGGCTTCGACGCCGACATCGCGACCGAGCTGCAGACCCGCGCGTTGAACCACGTCGAGGCCGAGCGGGTTCGACTTGAGGAGCGGCGTACCGAGCTCGGCGTTTCCGACGAGGTGGCGGCGCTCGAGGGCCTGACCCCGGCGATGCTGGTGGCGCTCGGCGAGAAGGGTGTAAAGACGCTCGACGACGTCGCCGATCTGGCGAGCGACGAGCTCCTGGAGATACTGCCGGCGGAGTCGCTGGACGAGGACGCCGCCAACGCCGTGATCATGGCGGCGCGGGCGCATTGGTTCGAGGACGAGGACGCGCCGGCGGTTACTGGCGAGGAGGACGAGGCTGAGCCGAAGGCGTGACGCGAACCGGGAGGAGGTGGAGTCGGAGCGACGCTGCCTGGTAACGCGGGAAAGCGGCCCGCGGGGCGGGCTCGTTCGGTTTGCCGTGGGCCCTGACGGAAGGGTGATCCCGGACGTCGACGAGCGGCTTCCCGGCCGCGGGCTGTGGGTCGGCGCCGATGCCGAGACCCTGCGTCGGGCGGTCGACAAGCGGCTGTTCGGGCGCTCCGCCGGCCGGGCGGTGCAAGTCGATCCCACCCTGGTGGAGCGGGTCGAGGTGCTTCTGGCCAGGCGTTGCGTCGAAATGCTGGCGATGGCTCGCCGGGCGGGCGCCGCGGTCGCGGGCCTGTCAAAGGTCCGCCAGGCGCTGGAGGCGGGACGGCCAGGCCTGTTGATCGAGGCGTCCGACGGCGCCGAGGAGGGGCGGGCGAGACTGCGGGCGCTGGCCGGGGGCAGGCCGGTGATCTCGGTGTTGACCTCGGCCGAACTGGCCGGCGCCTTCGGGCGCGAACATGCCGTCCACGGCTTCGTGGACAGTGGCGGTCCGGGAGGCGGTCTGGCCGAGCGCCTGCGCCGGGACGCCGACCGACTCGCCGGATTCCGGGTTAATACCTCCGGGTCCCGCTTGGAAAACCCTGCCGGTGCGTGTATTCAAGGCGCCGGCTCGTTGATGGATGGATGATTTGGGCGAAGACAAGATGTCGAGCACCAGCGACCAGGACCGCAAGAAGCTTAGCCTCTCCGGGGGCCGCAACAAGCTGTCCGTCGGCAAGTCCGTCGAGACGAGCCAGGTCAAGCAGAGCTTCTCGCACGGCCGCTCGAAGACCGTGCAGGTCGAGGTGCGTCGACGCCGCACCCCCGCGCCCGGTCAGGCGAACGCCGGCAAAGGCGGAAGCGGTGCCGGCCGCGAGTTGACCGTAGAGGAGCGCGCTGCTCGCACGCGCGCCCTTCAAGAGGGATTGAAGCACAACGAGGCCGCCGCGGCCGCCGGTGCCACGGCGGCTGCCGCTGTCATGGCCGAGGCTCCCGAGCTCGAGGCGGCACCGGATGAGGCGGTACGCGCCCCCGAGCCGGTCGTCGAGAAGGATCGGCGTCAGGCCGAGCTCGACGAGATGCGGAAGATCGCCGACGACGAGGAGTCGCGGCGCTCCGCCGAGGCGGCGCGCCTCGCCGAGGAGGAGGCCGGCCGTCAGGCCAAGGCGGCGGCCGAGCGGGCCCAGGCCCGTCTCGAGCGCCAGCCGTCGACGACCGCCGCGGCGGTCGCCACCCCGCGGGCGCCGGTTACCGAGTCCGAGGATGAGGGCGAACGCCGCCGTCGCGGCCGTGGCGGCGATGCCGCCAAGCGTCCGGCACGCGGTCGCACCACCCCCGCCGTCGAGCCGCGGCGTCGCGGCGGCAAGCTGACGATCTCGGCGGCCCTGGACGACAGCGAGCGCACGCGCTCGTTGGCCTCGGTCCGGCGTGCCCGTGAGCGTGAGCGCCAGCGCCAGCGCGAAGAGGAAGGCGAGCCCGTCAAGTTCGCGCGCGACGTGGTGGTTCCGGAGACGATCACCGTCCAGGAACTGGCCAACCGCATGGCCGAGCGTGCCGGCGACGTGGTCAAGTCGCTCATGAAGATGGGCGTGATGGCCACCATGAACCAGACGATCGACGCCGATACGGCGGAGCTGATCGTCCAGGAATTTGGCCACCGGGTCCGCCGCGTCGCGGAGTCCGACGTCGAACTCGGCATGCGCGGCGACGCCGATATCGACGCGGCGATGACGCCGCGCTCGCCGGTCGTGACCGTCATGGGCCACGTCGACCACGGCAAGACCTCCCTGCTGGACGCCATCCGCAACGCCGACGTGGCGAGCGGCGAGGCCGGCGGCATCACCCAGCACATCGGCGCCTACCAGATCCAGCTGCCGTCCGGCGACAAGATCACCTTCATCGACACCCCGGGTCACGAGGCGTTCACCGAGATGCGGGCGCGCGGCGCCAACGTCACGGACATCGTCGTCCTGGTGGTGGCGGCCGACGACGGCATCATGGCCCAGACGGTCGAGGCGATCCGGCACGCCAAGGCGGCGAAGGTGCCGATCATCGTGGCCTGCAACAAGATCGACAAGCCGGACGCTGACCCGGCCCGGGTGCGCCAGGAGCTTCTGCAGCACGACATCGTGGTCGAGGACCTGGGCGGCGACGTCCAGATCGTCGACGTGTCGGCCAAGACCCGCGAGGGTCTCGACACCCTGCTTGAGGCGTTGATGCTGCAGGCCGAGGTGATGGAGCTGAAGGCCAACCCGAATCGCTCCGCCGAGGGCGTGGTCATCGAGGCCAAGGTCGAGCGCGGCCGCGGCAGCGTCGCCACCGTGCTGGTGCAACGCGGCACGCTGCGTCCGGGCGACGTGTTCGTGGCCGGTGCCGAATGGGGCAAGGTTCGCGCCCTGGTCGACGACCGCGGCGCGCAGACCGATCAGGCCGGTC
>CAYNFA010000596.1:0-3216 GCA_964396345.1 uncultured Thalassobaculum sp. | reverse complement strand
AAATACTATAAAAAAATAAATGAGGCAAATAAAAAAGAAACAGATAAGCAGATAAGAGAATCGGCATTGTTTTTAAATTCTCTAAAGTGGCCTATAAAACCAAGATATGTATCTGTATATAACGAGACAAATGATTCTTCGTTTTGGAAGGGTGAAGTTAATCCAGAAGAGTATGCTGAAATTCTAGAAAAAACAATTAATCAACTAAAAGCTTTAGATGAAGATTTTTTTGTGATGAATGGTGCTTTCAATTCTTCCGCAAGAAATGGCAAAAATTATTTGGATGAGGAAAATTATCTTTTACGAATGAATAATCAGGTTCCTGGTATTTTTAATAGATTGGATGGATGGGCTTCTCACCCTTATCCTCAACCTAATTTCAGCGGATCACCAAACGGTTATGGTAGAGACAGTATACGTGCTTATGAATGGGAGCTGTCTCTTTTGCAAAGGCATTTTGGTGCCCGGCAGGAAGACGTCGGGGCCCTGTGCGAACAGGTTGTCGACGGTCTCCGGCGTCCAGACCAAGTCTATGCCCGTCAACGCGTCAGAGTACGGGTAGCCCTCGACCATACCGGCGCGCCGGCCCATCAGCCCGTGCAGGGTCGGGCCGGCACGCCGGCCGGTTTCGGGGGTGAGAGTATGGCAGATCCGGCACTTGCGATCGAACTGACGCTCGCCGTTCGTTCGGGCCGGCCCAGACTGGCGGGCGGTCGCCTTGGCGCCTTCAGGCCGGCGCAACGGATCGAGCGGCCAGACCGTCACCTCGGACCCGAGCCCGCCGACCAGCAGGCCAGCGTCCCCCGGGGAAAACGCCAGCGCCCAGATCGGCCCGCGAGCAGCTGGAAAGTCGTGGTCGACCTGCCCGAGTGCGGCGTCGACCATCGTCACCACACCCCGGGCATCGCCGAAACCGAGCCGACCGCCGTCCTGGCTCGCGGCCAGCGCGAGAACCGGCGAATGGTCCTGTCCAAAATCGGCCCGGGTATCGCCGGTGGCAAGGTCGACAATGCGCATCCCGCCGTCGAGAGCGCCGTAGGCCAACCGTCCGGCCGCTTCGTCCACCACCATCACGTTGATGCCGAAGCCGTGTCGAACGAGCGTGCGGCTCTCACGCCGCTCGGGCACGCTCCAGAGACGGATGGTGCCGTCGTAGCCGGCTGAATACAGTCGCGCGCCATCGTTGGACAGCGAAGCCGCGTTCACCGGGCCACGGTGTCCTTCAAGCATGGCGATCAGCGCGGGAGGATCCAACGACCAGAGGCCGACGCGGCCGTCCCAACTGGCGGTCGCGGCGGTCCGACCGTCGCCGGAAACCGCAACCTCCAGAATCTTCCCCTGGTGACCGTCGAGCCGGGCGGCCGGCTCACGTCGCTCTACCGGGCCCGCGACCGGCCAAACCAGGACCAGCCCGTCATCGCCGGCGGTCAGCACGCGGTCGCCCGCCGGCGTGAACGTCACCGCGTTCACCGCCGCCTCGTGGCCGTGCAACACCGCCAGTTCGTCACCCCGCGGCCAGGACCGAAGGATCACGCTGTAGTCGAAGCTGGCAGTCGCCACCCGCTCGCCGTCCGACGAGAACGCAACGCCCTTTACCGGGCCTCCGTGTCCGGTGAGCTGAGCGGGGAGTTCCGATGCGCCGGCGACCGACGGAAGGAAGTGAAAAAGGACAAAGACGGCCGTCAGCCACGCGCCAAGGCGCACACCGCCGCTATTCCGCAGGGCTCTCCCGTCGCGCCGCATGCTGTGCCTCGACCTCCTCCACCCATAGGGAGTGATGCTCACGGGCCCAATTCACGTCGACCTGGCCGGACCCCATGGCATCGAAGGCACCCTCCATACCGAGAGAGCCGATGTAGATGTGGGCGATGATCACCGCGATCAGGAACACCGCGACGATGGTGTGCCAGAGCTGGCTGAGCTGCATCTCCTGCATGGCGGTCAGGTTGGTCGGCAGGTCGAAGCCGACCACGTTCAGGACCGCAAAGGTCTTGGCGAACAACGCCGTCTCGAACGGAAAAAGCAGCGATATGCCGGAGAGACTGATCGACACGCCGCCCAACATCACCAGCCAGAACAGAATCTTCTGACCGGCGTTGAATTTCCGGGCCGGAGGATGCGCCGAGCCGAAGATCCCACCACCCTTGGCCAGCCAGACCAAGTCGCTGCGATGGGGGAGATTGTGGACCACCCACAGCGCGAAGGCGAGCACCAGCCCGACCATGAAGGCCAGCGACAGGTAGTTGTGGGCATACTTGCCAAACAAGGTGATCGCGGCGAAGGCGTCGGGACCGATCACTGGCTTCAAAACATAGCGGCCATAGAGGATGTTCAGCCCCGTGATCGCCAGGATCACGAACGATCCGGCCATCAGCCAGTGTGCAAAACGCTCGATCGCCTTGAACCGCTCTATCGTAACGCCGGCCGGGCCCTCATTGATGCGGACCCGCCCGCGGATCGCAAAGAACGCGGCGACCGCGATCACCGCGCCAAGCATCACCCAGGCGCCGTAGGTCGACAATGGCCCGTTCCGTACCGCCCGCCATGTGTCACCCTCGGACTGGATCAGTACACCGGCGCTGGTGTTGGGAAGTGTGACCTCACCCTGGGCACCCTGGCGGATCTGCCGCCAGAAGTCGGCGTCCGAGGTTGCGCCCAGGCTCTGCCCCGGCACCTGTCCGCCGACTTGCGCAAGAGCCGGACCGGCAACCACGGTGACGAGTACCGCCAGCAGCAAAGCGGCGAGCGCGAAATGGGTGGCAACGGGTCGAGCGATCATGGCCTGTCCGCCTCCGATTTCGCGACCGGCCCAACCGTGCGGGACGATCGCGAATGACACACTAGTAACTCTGTTGACGGGCCCGTTGGCGAAGGACCTCGCGGACCTCGTCGGTCAGCCCGGGATCGGGCTTTCCCTGGTAGTTGCCTTTGTCGTGGGAGAGCGGGCGCCCCTGCTCCTGATCGCGGCACCCGGCCAGCGCCGCCAGCGCGGCCGCGGCAAGCACCGCCAGCAACCGCCGCCAGTTCCACACCGAAGCGTCTGCGGCCCATGGAAGCACCCGGCGAACCAGCAGAGCCCCCGCGCCCCCGGCCAGCAAGGCCGCGGCCAGCAGGGCCAACGCCTGACGAATCTGCAGGACCAGCAGACGCTGGCGCACTGCGGCGATCATGGCGACCTGCATCGACAAGCGTGCGAAATCGCCCTGAATCGCAGCC
>CAYNFA010000595.1:0-3216 GCA_964396345.1 uncultured Thalassobaculum sp. | reverse complement strand
ACGACCTGGCGTTGCGCGCCAGCGAGCGGGTCCGCCCGGACCAGATCCGGCATATCCCCTCGGTGCTCTACCACTGGCGCGCCATCGAGGGCTCGGTGGCCACCACCACCGAAGCCAAGCCCTACGCCCTCGACGCCGCCCGCCGCGCGATCCGCGAGCATCTGGGACGTCAGGGCATCGAGGCCGAGGTGGTCGAGGGTCCGGGAGGCGTCGGGCACCGCGTGCTGTTCCCGCTGCCGGCCACACCGCCGCTGGTGTCGGTGGTGGTGCCGACGCGCGACCGCCTGGACCTGCTGCGCACCTGCGTCGACGGGCTGATCGGCAAGACCGACTACACCAACTGGGAGCTGCTGATCGTCGACAACGGCTCGCAACTCCAGGAGACCCTCGACTGGCTCGCCGAGCTGGTGCAGCGCGAGCCGCGCGCCCGGGTGATCCGCGACGACGGGGCCTTCAACTTCTCGCGTCTCAACAACCGCGCCGCCGTCGAGGCCCGCGGCGAACTCCTGCTGCTGCTCAACAACGACGTCGAGCCGATCGACCCGGCCTGGATGACCGAGATGGTGCGCCACGCGGTCCGCCCGCACGTCGGCATCGTCGGCGCCAAGCTGTACTACCCGGACGACACGGTGCAGCACGCCGGAGTCGTGCTCGGCCTCGGCGGCATCGCCGGCCACGTCCATCGTGGGCTGTTCCGCGACGACCCCGGCTATTTCGGCCGGGCCGGGGTGGTGCAGGACATGACCGCCGTCACCGCCGCCTGCCTGATGGTGCGCAAGTCGATCTACGACGAGGTCGGCGGCCTGGACGAAGAGAACCTGGCGGTGGCGTTCAACGACATCGACTTCTGCCTGCGGGTGCGAGAGAACGGCCACCGTATCCTGTGGACCCCGTACGCGACCCTGTACCACTACGAATCGGTCAGCCGCGGCAACGACATGGACCCGGACAAGATCGACCGGTTCAAGCGCGAGATCGCCTACATGAACGAGCGCTGGAACGACATCATCGCGAGCGACCCGAACTACAACCTGAACCTGGCGATCGACATGCACGTCCCGAGCCTGGCGTTCCCGCCGCGCCAGGACCGGGCGTGGGAAACCTACCTGAAGGGGTAGGCAGCCGCCGACCCCCTACTCCGCCGCCGCCCGTCCGGATCCCGATTGCCGGCTGACCAGCCGGGCGTAAAGCCCGCCCCTGGCCAGCAGCTCGTCGTGACGGCCGATCTCGGCGACCCTGCCGCGGTCGAGCACGACGATCCGGTCGGCCTCGCGCACCGTCGACAGGCGGTGGGCGATCACCACCGTGGTGCGGCCCTGCTGCAGGCGGTCGAGGGCGCCGCGCACCAGCCGCTCGTTGACCGCGTCGAGGTGCGAGGTCGCCTCGTCGAGGATCAGCACGGGCGCGTCCTTGAGGAACGCCCGGGCGATCGCGACGCGCTGGCGCTGGCCGCCGGACAGGCTGGCGCCGCGCTCGCCGACCGGGGTCGCGAGGCCGTCCGGCAGGCCGTCCACCAGATCGCCGAGGGCGGCGTGCTCCACGGCGGCCCGCAACTCGGCCTCGCTGGCGTCCGGGCGGGCCATGCGGATGTTGGCCTCCAGCGTGTCGTTGAAGAGGTAGGTGTCCTGGGCGACCAGGGCGACGCGGTCCAGCACCTGGTCGATACGGTGATCCCGCAGGTCGCGGCCGTCGAGCAGGACACGCCCGGTCTCGGGATCCCAGAACCGCATCAGCATCTGCGCGGTGGTGGTCTTGCCGGCTCCGGACGGGCCGACCAGGGCCACGGTCTGGCCGGGCTCGACGTCGAAGCTGACGCCATCAAGCGCCGGCCGGTCGGTGCCGGGGTAGCGGAACCGCACATCCTCGACGCGGATCGCCGCGCCCCGCTCGGGCCGCGCCGTCGCCACGCCCGGGCCGTCCTGCACCACCGGGACCTCGACCTCGACCGAATGCACGCGGCGGGTGGCGCCGAGGGTGTCGGCGAGTTGCCGGCCGATCTGCGCGATCTCCGACACCGGCAGGAAGGCGGCCAGCGCCAGCAGCGTCAGCAGCGGCAGCAGGCCGGCGTCGATCGCTCCGGCCGAGGCGCGGGCGGCCCCGGTCACCACGATGGCGAGGCCGCCGAGCCCGGTCAGGACCTCCAGCAGGCTGTGCTGGGCGGTCAGCTCCCGGAAGAACGGCATGCGGTGGCGGACGTGGTCGTCGGTCAGCCGGTCCAGGGCGTCGGCCCGCACCGCCTCCTGCCGGTTGGCGACGATCTCGCCGATGCCCTGGACCGAGTCGACGGCGTGCGCCGCCAGTTCGCCCGCCACCTCGCGGGCCCGGGAGCCGAGGCTGTCGACCCGGCCGCGCATCAGCCACGGGCACAGCCCGACCGCCAACAGGAACGGCGTCAACGCCACCGCCAGCCAGGGATCGGCCCAGGCCAGCGTCGCCAGCACCGCCGCCGGTACCAGCACCGCCACGAAGGCCGGGGCGACGGTGTGGGCGAAGAAATACTCGACCAACTCGACGTCCTGAGTGGCGATGCCCATCAGGTCGCCGGTGCGGCGCCGCACAAGATAGGCCGGCGCCAGCTTGTCGAGCTTGTCGAACAACGCGATCCGCATTTCCGCCAGCAGCCGGAACGCGACGTCGTGGGCCAGCCAGGACTCCGCCCAGTGCAGGATCCCGGCCAGCGGCGCGGTCACGAACAGCCACGGCAGCAGCGGCTCGAACGGCCGCCCCTCCTTGAGCGCCAGCACGATCAGCGCGCTGATCACGCCGACCCCGATGAACGCGACGACCCGCGCCACCCCGAACACGAAGGTCGCCGTCATCCGCACCTTCCAGGGCGCGATCATGCCGAGCAGCAGGGCGATCAGCAGGCCCCAGCCGAGGCCCTCGGCCGCCACGATGCCCTCGGTCGGACCGCCAAGCGCATCGTGTCGGCGCTCGGTGACAGGCTCCGGAGCGGCTTCCACGGCGACCGGATCGAGCGCCGCGTCGCCGGCGGCACGCTCGGAATCGCGGACCTGCTCGGCCATCAGCGTGGCGTAGACGCCGCCCTTGGCCATCAGCTCGCGGTGCGGCCCCTCCTCGACCACCCGGCCCTGGTCGAGCACCAGGATCCGGTCGCAGTCGACGACGCTGGACAGGCGGTGCGCCAGGATCAGGGTGGTCCGGCCGCGCATCAGCCGGTCGAGGGCCGCCTGGATGGTCGCCTCGTTCTCGGCA
>CAYNFA010000594.1:0-3218 GCA_964396345.1 uncultured Thalassobaculum sp. | reverse complement strand
CGGCTTCTCTTCGTCTGTTGTTCGAAAGGGTCGCGGTCGATGCAACGGCTAGAAGCCCGAGCGACGATTCGCCCCGGATTGTTCGGCCGCGTCGATGCCTGCCGGCCATACCTGCCGGCCATTGCCTCCCCGAGGCTGCCATTCCCGGGACCGCGCGAGGTCCCCGAGGTCTTCCGCGAGAGAAAGCCGCGCGACCCAACGCGCTGAGGAGTTCCGATTGAGCACGGACAGCACGGCCATCCCGCCGCAAGAGGGTACCTGGACGGAACCGGGCCCGGCCGCTCCATCGATCCTGGATCTTGACGGCGTCGCCAGCAAGGGCGCGGTGGCGGCTCTGTCGCTGGCTGCCATCTGGTGGCTCGTCGGCGACTGGACGGTCATTCCTTTCCTGCTCGGCATCGCCATCGCCTGCTACGCCGCGATCCTTGCCGCCGATCGCCTGGTGGTGTCGCGACCGTGGCGGCTCGCAACGGCGGTTTTGTTCGGCAGCGCGTCGTTCGGCGGCCTGTTGTGGCTCAACGCCGCGGGCATCGTCGGCAACCTGACCGGGAACCCGTACAGCGAATCACTTCGCAACCAGTGGGTCGTCACGATAGGCCTCAGCTTCTACACGCTGCAGATCATCGGCGTGGCGGTGGACGTGCTACGCCGCCGCATCGTCATGCCGCCGCTGCTCGATTTCGTCTTCTACATACTTTACGCGCCGAAGTTCCTGTCCGGCCCGATCGAGCAGGCGACCTTCCTGGAGCGGGTCCGCGCCTTCCGTTTGCGCTACGTCGACGCCAACCTCGCCATCGGGCTTCCCTGGCTGATGGCTGGCATCTTCATGAAGTTCGCGGTCGCCGATTCGATCAGCCGCCTGGTCGACATCGACTATCTGCGCCCACTCGGGCTGTTCATCATCACCGCGTTCTTCGAACTGCGGGTCTATTTCGACTGGGCCGGCTACAGCCTCATGGCGTACGGCGCGGCGTGGTGCCTCGGGTTGCCGGTCATGCTGAACTTCGCGCAGCCGCTGTTCGCCCACAACCCGCAGGAGTTGTGGCGACGATGGCACATCAGCCTCGGTCGCTGGCTCCACGAGTACCTGTACACGCCGCTGCGCAAGGGGCTGCCCTACCCTCTGCTGCTCTCGTTCCTGGCTCCGGTTGTCGTCTTCGTCCTGTCCGGCATGTGGCACGGGGCGTCGATCAATTTTCTGTTGTGGGGATCCTTTCACGCCGCCGCCTACCTGCTGTTCGTCAAGGTGCTGCGTCACATTCCGATGCCGCGGCTGCTCGGAATCGCCGGATTCATCTTTCTTTTGCTCGTCGGCCGGCTGCTGTTCATGGACGATGACACGACCCGCCTGATGACGAAGATCGCCAACCTCGGCTCGTTGGAGGCGTGGCGGGCTGATCTCGAGCCCGAGGCGGTGCGCCAACTGGTGAACCATTTCAAGGCCATGGAGCTGACCAAGGCGGGTCTCCTCGGCTTGTTGGCGGCCATCGCAGCCATCGGCGTCGAGTGGTTGAACGAGCGGCGACACCCCGACCGCCCGTACTACCTTCTGACGCGCCCGTCGATCGCCGTGGTCCTGATGGTGGCGACGCTCCTCCTCATCAATGAGTCGGATGTGGGGTTCGTCTATGCGCGCTACTAACCGGGGGCTCGCCCTGTTGATCGCGATCCTGCTGCTCTGGGTGGCGGGCGGGCACGCCTTCTACCGGATCGACCAGGCGCACGACGCGAGAGACTACGGCCCGATACTCGAACTCATCGTCCACAAGCGGGCGCTGGCCGAGGCTACTCCGGGCGCGCGCGTGATCATCGCCGGCGGCTCCAACGCGTATTACGGGATCGACTCGAACCGGCTCGCGGAGCATCTCGGCGTGCCGGTGGTGAACATGGCCTTGCCGTTCGGGGCGTACAACAACGCCATCAACCTCCGTCTGCTGGAAGATCAGGTACGCCCGGGGGACGTGGTGGTTTACTCTGCGGCCGGCTATTGGGGGGCCGGACCGGGAGTGGGCGGCGCCGGGCGGCGGGCCCAGGGCTTCGATTCCTTCGTCGATGCACAGGGCTTGGCGGGTTACGATCGGCTGTTCGACGGAGGCGACATTCCGTGGCAGTCCCGGCCGGAGACAAACACGCTGCTGCTGGCGACCGTCGAGAGTTTTCTGCCACCGAAGCTGGGGGTGTCCTGGCTTGAGGACACCAACGCGCACGGCGACTTCACGGGATGCGTCCCGCTGCCGGTCCTGATGCCCGTGCGGTTCGACAGCAAGCAACCCGACGCCGACCTAGCGGCCACCGTGCGGGATTCGGCGGAAAAGCTGGCGGAAAAAGGCGCCCATCTCGTGGTCGCGCTGCCCTGGTTGTTGATACGCGAGCACGACCGCGCCGACTGGAGCGCGTTCACCAACCGGCTCATCACCCGCTATGAGCCGGCTGTGCCGGTCATCACCCCGGATCCGCACGCCCTCCTGAACAGCAACCCCGACGACTTCTGCGACTCGCCGCTGCACCTGTCCACCGAGGCGACCCGGCGGCGCACCGACCATCTTGCCGATCGTGTTGGCCCGTATCTCGAAGCCTCGGCGCCGAGACGATCCGCGCAGGTACCCCTCAGGCCTTGATGGGTCGGCGACCGATCCGCACCGGCTATTGTTTCCACGCGCCTGGCCGCGCTTGACCCCCACTCGGCCCGCTCCCTAGACTTCTTCCGCCCGCCCGACAAACAAGATTGCCAATCGCGGGTGCCTGGGAGGAACCGCCTTGCCCGCGACATCCGCGCCGCGCAACCTCGACGTCGACCGCCTGCTGTCCCATCACCGGCTGATGTGGCGCATCCGCGCCTTCGAGGAGGCGGCGCTTCGGGCCAACGCCGAGAAGCTGGTGCTGGGCGCCATCCACCCGTCGATCGGGCAGGAGGCGATCGCCGTCGGCGTGTGTTCCAACCTGAACCGCGACGATATTCTCTCTTCCACTCACCGCGGCCACGGCCACACCCTCGCCAAGGGCGCCGATGCCGGCGCCATGATGCGCGAGCTGCTCGGGCGCGAGGGCGGCACCAGCCATGGCAAGGGCGGTTCCATGCACATCGCCGATATGAAAATCGGGATACTGGGCGCCAACGGGATCGCGGGGGGTGGCCTTCCCATCGCAACAGGTGCCGGCATGTCGGCAAAGTGGCGTGGGACTGACCAGGTGAGTGTCTGTTTTTTCGGCGATGGATC
>CAYNFA010000593.1:0-3229 GCA_964396345.1 uncultured Thalassobaculum sp. | reverse complement strand
GGCGCCCTGCACGACGTTCAGGCCGATACCGCCGAGACCGAACACCACCACCTTCGAACCCGGCTCGACCTTGGCGGTGTTGATGACCGCGCCGATCCCGGTGGTCACGCCGCAACCGATGTAACAGACCTTGTCGAACGGCGCGTCCGGCCGGATCCGGGCAAGCGCGATCTCGGGCAGAACCGTGTAGTTCGAGAACGTCGAGCAGCCCATGTAGTGGAACAGCGGCTTGCCGCCCATCGAGAACCGCGAGGTTCCGTCCGGCATCAGTCCCTTGCCCTGGGTGGTCCGGATCGCCTGGCAGAGGTTGGTCTTCGGGTTCAGGCAGTACTCGCACTCCCGGCATTCCGGGGTGTAGAGCGGGATCACGTGGTCGCCGACCTTCAGGCTCTTCACCCCCGGGCCGATTTCGACGACGACACCGGCGCCTTCATGGCCGAGGATCGACGGGAAGATGCCTTCCGGATCACCCCCGGACAGGGTGAACGCGTCGGTGTGACAGATGCCGGTGGCCTTGACCTCGACCAGCACCTCGCCGGCACGGGGCCCCTCCAGGTCGACGTCAACGATCTCGAGCGGCTTGCCGGCTTCCACGGCGACGGCGGCGCGTGCCTTCATCGAATCCTCCTCGCGGCGGTTGGGTTCAGCTGTTGGCGGAAACCAGGAACACCACCACGCCGACGGCGAGCGCCCCCCAGCTCAGCAGCACGGCCCAATGCATGCCGTGGTAGACGTTCTCCTCGGGGATGCCGAGACGCTTCATCTCTTCCTTCAGGGGATTGCTCGTCGCCACGGTGGTGGTCTCCTGGTGATGGTGGGAGGAAACGGCAGGGGCGGGCGCGGCGGCCGGAGCCACGGCGGCGCCGACACCGGCTTCTTGCGGCGCGGCGAGCGGCGTGGCGCGACTCGCGGCGATCGCGCTGAACGTCTCGAAGAAATCATTGGCGTACTTCTTGGCGGTCGAGTCGATCAGTCGGGCGCCGAGCTGGGCCAGCTTGCCGCCGATTGCCGCGTTGACCTCGAAGCTGAGCAGGGTGGCCGCACCGCCGTCGACATCGTCGAGCTTGACCTTGGCTCCGCCCTTGGCGAAGCCGGCGGCACCGCCCTTGCCCTCGCCGGAGATCGTGTAGCCGTTCGGCGGATCGATGTCGGACAGTGTTACCGCGCCGCCGAACTTCGCTTTCACCGGGCCGACCTTGACCGAGACCTTGGCGGTGAAGCCGTTGTCGCCGGTACGCTCGATCTCCTCGCAGCCGGGGATGCACTGCTTCAGCACGTCTGGATCGTTGAGGGCCTCCCAGACCGTCTGGCGGGGGGCCGGGATCGTGTGCTGGCCGGTCATGTCCATGGCGAAAGACCTCTCGTCGGGCGACTCGGGGAACGAACAGACCGATTAACAAATTTGCCAGGACACCGCCAGAACCCCTGGGCGCGTCCGACTGGCTCAGCTGCCAGTTCAGTCGGCGGAATAGCCGACGACCAGGATCACCAGCAGCAGCGCCGTCAGCCAGGCGACACCGTTGCCGACCCGGGTCATCCGGCCCATCACGCCGCTCGGACCGAACACGCTGGCGACTACGGGGATGCCGGCGGCGAGCAGGTCCAGGCAACCGGCGGTAAGCCGGTTCCAGGTCGCGTCGATGCCGCGACCGAGGCCGATCAGAATTCCGGGGAGCAGCCGGCGGTAGATCCACTCCACATCCGGAACGTCGTTGCGGCGGTCGGCGGGGTAGAGGCCGAAGCGGGTCAGGGCTGCGAACGCCACGACGCCGGCGGCGGCGAGCGCCACCACGGTCCCGAACGACCGTGCCGCGTAGACGGCGACCGGCTGGGCGTTCGGCAGCGCGTCGTGCAGCAAGCTTGGCCAGATCCCGGGAACGACGCACAGCACCGCCATCCCGGCCATCGCCGCCAGCATCGCGGCGGGAGCCTCGGCCACCCGGGTGACGCCGCCGCTGCCAAAGAAAGTCCGGTAGGGAATACGCGCCAGGGAGATCATGAAACCACCGGCAACCCCGACGAGCAGGGCGAGATACGGGATCCCGCCGATCCCGGCCGCGGCCTCCAGCACCAACGGCAGCGCGGCGAAGCCCACGAACAGCGGCAGCCCGGTCGCCGCCGCGCCGATCAGGTAGAAGGCCGCCGTCAACGGCATCGTCCGGCGCAGGCCGCCGAGTTGCGACGCGCGGACCGTCCCGGTGCGCTCCAATACGGCGCCCAGCGCCATGAACTGGAGGGCGACGGCTAGGGTGTGCGTGACCGCCAGCGCCAGGGCGGCGTCGAGCGCGGCGTTGCTGCCGATGCCGACGGCCATGACGATGGCGCCGAGCTGGCTGTTCAGCGCCCAGGCCAGCGCGCGCCGGAGATCGTCCTCGAGCGCCGCCGCCAGCAGCGGCAGCACCACCATCGCCGCGCCCACCCAGATCAGCGCCTCGGTGCCCGGGTAGGCCCGGATCAGCGCGTAGACGGCCAGATTGGTCGTGAACACCGACAGCATGACGGTCCCGGCGGGCGAGGCCTCGGGATAGGCGTCCTTGAGCCAGCTGTGCACCAGAGGGAACGCCGCCTGGATCGCCAGCGCCGCCAGTATCAGCCCGACGCCGGCGGTCCCGGCGGGCAGGCGGTCCAGCGCGATCGATCCGGTGGCGTGGGCGTACATCACCACCCCGGCCAGCAGCAGGACCACCGCCGCGACCTGCACGACGGCGTAGCGCAGCCCGGCGCGCAGGGCCCGCTCGCCGCCGCCCGACCAGACCAGCAGGATCGATGCGATGGTCGCGGTTCCCGACAGCATCATGAAGGTCAGCAGATCGCCGCAGTACACCGCCGCCGTCGCGGCACCGGCGAGCACCAGACCGGCGGTGCGCCCGATCCGCCCGTTTTCTCCCCACGCGTAGACCGAGCCGAGGAAGGCGATCGTCAGGAACACCGCGGCGAACAGCCGGGCGCTCGGGTCAACGCGCAGGATCTGCAAGTCGAGCCCGGCTGCCGACAGGGCAATGTGGCTGCCATTCGTCAGGCCGACGGCATAGGTCAGCGCGGCGAGGGCCGCTGCCGGCGCGTACACCCGGGCCAGCGCCGGGGGCAGCCACGGCACCAGAAGCGCCGCCGCGATCAGGGCAATGCCTGGGTTGGAGGCGAGCAGGGCGAGATCGGCAATCACAATCATGACGGCTCCCGTCGCACGGCGCGCGACCTACTGCACGATCGGACGCAGGAGATCGATCAC
>CAYNFA010000592.1:0-3242 GCA_964396345.1 uncultured Thalassobaculum sp. | reverse complement strand
CTGCACTTCGCCCACGGTTTCGCCAGTAAGGAATCCCATGGCCCACATGCCGCGCCGGGGGTATTCGACCAGCACCACCTGGCGGAACGCCTTGGATTGTTGCGCCAGGACCGTCTCAAGGATTTGCTTCAAAGCGCTGTGGATGTTTCGGACCACCGGCATCCGCTGCATCAACCGGTCCGAGAGCCGCACCAGCCAGCGGCCGAGCAGCCCCGCGGTGAGCGCACCGATCAGCGTGAGGGCGATGACCGCGACCACCAGCCCCAATCCCGGAACGCCGAATGGCAGGTAGGTCTCGGGGTTGTAGCGGGCTGGAATCAGCGGGGTGACTTGGCCATCGACGAAGTCGATGATCAGCCACGTCAGGTACAGCGTGATACCGATCGGAGCGGTAACCAGAATCCCGGCGAAAAAATAGGCACGCAGGCGAGCGAAGAGCGGCATGGGCGTCGCATGTCCTTCCAAACGCAGCGATTGCTCGGGCAGGATCCGACCGGCGGCGGATCCAGAACATCACACGGATACCGGCAACGAGCCTCCAGGGCGGCGCCTCCCCGACCATCGGCGATACACTATCAGAGCGTCCGACCGCCCGCACGTCGTGGTGCGGCGGTGAAGTATCCTCGGCTCGATCCTGGCGCCGCTCGCGGAATCGCGCCACCATCGCGGCATGTCAGACGTTCCCGCCTTCGGCACGCCCGCCCGCCGGCTGTTCCAGCTCGAGGACGGCGCGATCTATCTGAACCATGGCTCCTACGGCGCCACACCGCGGGAGGTAACCACGGCGCAGCGACGTTGGCAGGACCGGATGGAGGCTGAACCGAGCCGCTTCATGGAGCGCGAGTTCCGACCCGGCTTAAGGGTCGCAGCGTCATGCCTGGCCGAGCGGCTCAGCGTCGAAGGGCGGACGGTAGCCCTGGTCGAGAACGCCACCCAGGCGGTCAACGCCGTCCTGCGGTCGATGACCTTCGAGCCAGGCGACGAGATTCTGATCAACGACCAGACCTACAACGCGGTCAAGAATACCGTCCGATGGATCGCCGCGCGCACTGGCGCGGTTATCGCGCAGGTCGCCCTGCCGTTCCCCGCCTACTCAGCCGACAGTCTCCTCTCGGCGTTCGCCGCCGGCCTTACCGAGCGTACGCGGCTGGCGGTGATCGACCACGTCACTTCCCCCACCGCCGTCGTGATGCCGGTCGAACGCATGGCTGCGGCGGCCAGGGACGCCGGCGCTGCCGTTCTGGTTGACGGCGCACACGCGCCCGGGATGGTGTCGATCGACCTGCCCGCAATCGGTGCCGACTGGTACACCGGGAATTGCCACAAATGGCTTTTCGCCCCCAAGGGCTGCGCGTTCCTGTGGGCGTCGGACGCGGTGCGCGGCGACCTGCACCCGACCGTCATCAGCCACGGCTTCGGCCAGGGCTTCGTCACGGAGTTCGACTGGATCGGCACCCGTGACGCCTCGGCCCACTTCGCGCTGCCCGATGCGCTGGCGTTTCTGGATCGGTTCGGGACAGAGCGGGTGCGCGACAGAAATCACCGCTTCGTGGTGGCCGCCGGCCGACGCCTGGCCGATAGCTGGGGAACAGAAACCGGCGCCCCACCCGCGCTCACCGGATCGATGATAACCGTTCGCCTGCCTGACGGCCTTGGTAGCAGCCAAGCCGACGCCGTCGAACTGCGTCGGCGCCTGCTCGACGAACGCCGGATCCAGGTTCCCATCAACGCCCTGGCGGGGGGCCTGTGGGCCAGGGTATCGGGGCAGATCTACAACGACGACTCCGACATCGACGCTCTCTCTGAGGCAATCCTGACAGAGCGCCGCCGCAACTCATCGTGAACCCCGGTGCATGCTTCACGATCGGCGAGACCGTGGCCGCGGTTCAGTTCAGCTTGTTTCGGAATTTGCGTTCCAGTTGGCGAAGAATTTCCACCCGCCGGGCCCCCCCGTTGGCGAGGGCCTGCTTGAAAAGACGTGACGCTTCGTTCTCGGGTTCTGGCGGGGCGGTGTGACCGATCTCAATCATCGCCGCCTTCTGGGCGCGGGCAAGCACTTCCGGGTCGATCCGCTTACGAACCGCGCGCAACAGACGTAGGGCTTTCTCACGTTCCGACATGGAGGGAGTATGTCCGAAAGTCGGTTGCAGAACAACTCGGCCATCGGGTCCACTCGGGCGTCAGAAGAACTTCGTGAGGAAAGCGGCTGCCAGCGCACCGCTGGCGATCTTGGTGACGACCGCCTCGGCGCGGCCCTTGTAGATGTCTTCGCCATCCCGGGCATCGATCTCGAACCGAAACTTCTGCCCGGCGATGATGATGTCCCGGTCGTACGGGTCGAGGATGAACCCCTTGCGGTTCAGTTCCCGCACGTTGAAAACGTGACGGTCGATCTTGACCGTGCCCTTGGATTGCGCCGGCGCCGGCCGCGGCTTGACGGGCGCCGATCGCCCGACGGGCTTCTTCGTGCTGGTCTTGAGAAAATCGAACATCGCGGATACGAACCACCCTTGTCCCAGGCTATTCTAATAGGATTATAGTTTGAGGTCACGTTCGACACAATTCCCGCGAAAGATCTGAGAATATAATCCAGTTAATTTTATATTAATTGACCCAAACGTATCGCCATCGACAGATGAGTCCCTCGCTCAGCACGGCAATCGGCGAGGGCTCGTGACGCTGCCGATATCGGGGGGAAAATGTGGGAAGTGGTGAGCGCGACAGGATTCGAACCTGTGACCCGCTGATTAAAAGTCAGCTGCTCTACCAACTGAGCTACGCGCCCACTCGCGCCCTTCGAGGGGCGGACCCTCCGGACCGGCGGAAACTAGGCAGGCCGCCGCGCCTGGTCAACCCACTATGACCTCTCGAACGAGCCTACCCCGGACCGGTCAGTCTCCGAACGGACCGGTCTGCTTGGCTTGACCAGCCTGCGACGGATCGCGATCGAAGCGGTTCATCACCCGCTCGGCGATCCGCGCCGTCACGAATTCGGTGATCGGCCCCCCGAGCCGTCCGATCTCCTTCACGAAACGCGACGATATGAACTGGTAGCGGTCGGACGCCATCAGGAACAGGGTCTCGATCCGCGGGTTAAGGCGCGCGTTCATCCCCGCCATCTGGAACTCGTACTCGAAGTCCGATACCGCCCGCAGCCCACGGATGATGACCGAAGCTCCCTGCTCCTCGGCGAAGTGCATCAGCAACGAGCCGAACGGCTTCACTTCGATGGTCCCGTGATA
>CAYNFA010000591.1:0-3247 GCA_964396345.1 uncultured Thalassobaculum sp. | reverse complement strand
ATTCCGGCGTTGAGCAAGGCCTTCCGGGTGATCATCGCCGGCAATCTCTGGAACGTGGTGGCGATGCGCTGCGCCGCGCTCGGCCGGCGCCCGGACGGGGAAGGGCTCGAGCGGGCGACGTGGGAGTGGGCGCAGGAGGGCCGCGAGCACACCGCCGCCGATTATGCCGCCGCCCTGACCGCCATCCACGTCGCGGGTCGCACGCTGGGGGCGTTCTTCGAGAGCTGGGACATCCTGTTGTCGACCACCATGCGCGAGCCGCCGGTGAAGCTGGGCGTGCTCCGCCAGGACGAGCAGGGACTGGACGAATATCTCGGCCTGCTGATGGACGAGATGCCGGTCACCCCGCTGTTCAACGCCACCGGGTGCCCGGCGGTGTCGGTGCCGCTGCACTGGACGGAATCCGGCCTGCCGGTCGGCATCCACATCGGGGCGGCGTTCGGGCGCGAGGACCGGTTGATCCGGCTCGCCTCGCAGCTTGAGCAGGCCCGGCCCTGGTTCGACCGGCGTCCCCCGCTCTAGGCGGTGCCGCCGCGCAAGCTGGGAGGCTTACGACATGGGCGGACTCGTCGGTGACTACGACCGTCACGACGCGCTCGGGCTCGCCGGCCTGATCCGGGCCCGCGAGGTATCGGCCGCCGAGGTGCTGGAGGAGGCGCTGGCGCGCGCCGACGCGCTGAACCCGCGGATCAACTCCATCGTCCGTCGCCTCGACGACCGCGCCCGCCGGGCGGTCGCGGACGGCGTGCCGGACGGCCCGTTCGCCGGCGTGCCGTTCCTGTTCAAGGATCTCTACACTTTCGAGGCGGGGGTGCCGGCCGGCAACGGCTCGCGGTTCTGGGCGGGCTTCACCGCACCCGCCGACACCACCTACGTGGCGCGCTGTCGGGCCGCCGGCCTCGTCGCCTTCGGGCGGACCGCGACCTCCGAGGAGGGCATCAGCATCTCGACGGAATCGTTGGCTACCGGTCCGACCCGCAACCCGTGGGACCTCGGCCGCACCGCCGGTGGCTCCTCGGGCGGTGCCGCGGCGGCCGTGGCCGCCGGCATCCTGCCGATGGCGCACGCCACCGATGGTGGTGGATCGATCCGGATCCCGGCCGCCCAGTGCGGGCTGTTCGGCCTGAAGCCCAGCCGGGGCCGCAACCCGATGGGGCCGTTCGTTGGCGAGGGCTGGGCGGGGCTGGCGGCGAGCCACGTGATCAGCCGCAGCGTGCGCGACAGCGCCGCCATGCTGGACGCCACCGCCGGACCGGAGGCGGGGGACCCCTACCACGCGCCGGCGCCGGCGCGACCGTTCCTGGCGGAGGTCGGCGCCGATCCCGGCCGGCTGCGGGTGGCGCTGCATCTCGACGGGCTGGACGGGTCGCCGCTCGATCCCGAGAACCGGCGCGCCGTCGAGGCCGCCGGCCGGCTGCTCGATGCCCTCGGCCACCACGTCGAGGAGGCGCGGCCCGAGATCGACGCGGCGGCGCTGAATCGGGCGATCATGGTGATCGTCGCCGCCAACGCCTGGAACACCCTCGCCGCGCGCTCAGCCGACCTCGGTCGCGAGCCCGACGGGCACGGCTACGAGCGCGCCACCCGCGGGATCGCGGCGGCCGGCCGCACCCTGACGGCACCGGAGTACGCCGCCTCGGTGACCGAATTCCACCGCGCCGGGCGGGCGTTCGGCCGGTTCTTTGAGCGCTACGACGCGCTGGTCTCGACCACCCTGCGGCGCCCGCCGTTCCCGCTCGGCACCCTGCGCCCGGACGAGACCGGCGCCGAGGAGTTCAGCCGACAGTGCCACGCCGAGATGCCGGTCACGCATTTCTTCAACATGACCGGCTGCCCGGCGATGTCGGTGCCGCTGCACTGGACGCCCGACGGGTTGCCGGTCGGCGTTCACGTCGGGGCGGCGTATGGTCGCGAGGACACGCTGTTCCGCCTGGCCGCCCAGCTCGAGGCGGCGTGTCCCTGGCGCGACCGGCGACCGAAACCGTGAGGAAGGCCCAAGCATGACCGGCGCATCACTGCTGACCGACGACCAGCGATCCGTGGTGGAGGCCGTCGGCCGCATCGTCGACCGGTTCGACGACGGCTACTGGCGGACCGCCGACGAGACCGCCCGGTTTCCGGTTGAGTTCTCGCGGGCCATGGCCGAGGGCGGCTGGCTGGGCATCGCCATGCCGGAATCGGTCGGCGGCGCCGGCCTCGGGCTGACCGAGGCCGCGCTGATGATGGAGCGGGTGGCGAACTCGCCGGGCGCCATGGCGGCGGCGTCGTCGATCCACATCAACATCTTCGGGCTGCACCCGGTCGTGGTGTTCGGCACCGAGGAACAGCGGCAACGTTTCCTGCCGCCGCTGATCCGCGGCGAGGAGCGCGGCTGCTTCGGGGTGACCGAACCCGACGCCGGCCTCGATACCGGGCGCCTGAAGACCATGGCGGTGCGCGACGGCGACATCTACCGGATCAGCGGCCGCAAGATCTGGACCTCGACCGCCCAGGAGGCTGACCGGGTGCTGATCATCGCCCGCACCGCCGCGGTCGACGCGACCCCGAAGCCGACCGACGGCCTGACCCTGTTCTACGCGCCGCTCGACCGCTCGACGGTCGAGATCCGGGCGATCCACAAGATGGGTCGGCACGCCGTCGATTCGAACATGCTGTTCATCGACGGGTTGGAGGTGCCGGTTGCCGACCGCATCGGCGAGGAGGGGCAGGGCTTCCGGTGCCTGCTGCACGGGTTGAACCCCGAGCGCATCCTGATCGCTGCCGAGGCGGTCGGGGTCGGCCGCCAGGCGTTGTCGCGCGCCGTCGCCTACGCCAAGGAGCGGGTGGTGTTCGGCCGCCCGATCGGCCAGAACCAGGGCATCCAGCACCCGCTCGCCGAGAACTGGATGGAACTCGAGGCGGCGTGGCTGATGGTGCTGCGCGCGGCATCGCTCTACGACGCAGGCGAGCCGTGCGGGGCCGAGGCGAACGCCGCCAAGTACCTGGCGGCCGAGGCCGCGTTCCGGGCCTGCGAGCGCGCCGTCATGACGCTCGGCGGCATGGGCTACGCGGCCGAGTACGGGGTCGAGCGTCTGCTGCGCGAGGTGCTGATCACCCGCATCGCGCCGGTATCGCCGGAACTGATCAAGTGCTTCATCGCCGAGCGCGTGCTGGGCCTGCCGAAGAGCTATTGAGCCGGCGTCGCGCCGGACGATACCGGGGCTGTCAGAGTAGCCGCCCGGCGGCCAGGTCGGCGCCGGCGCGCAGG
>CAYNFA010000590.1:0-3247 GCA_964396345.1 uncultured Thalassobaculum sp. | reverse complement strand
GAGGCCGACTGGGCGCAGGCGTTGGCGGTCAACCTGACCGGCGCCTTCCACCTGTGCAAGCACGGCATCCCTCACCTCAAGCGCGCCGGCGGCGGCTCGGTCATTCTGACCGCCTCGCAGATGGCCCGCGTCGGAACGCCGGGCAGCGCTGCCTACTGCACCACCAAGGGCGGTCTGGTGCAACTCGCCAAGGTCATGGCCCTCGATCACGCCGGCGACGGTATCCGGGTCAACACCCTGTCGCCCGGCGGTACCGCCACCGACCGGCTGTTCACACGCTACGGCAGCCCGGAGCAGGCCGAGGCGCAGTGGGGTGTTCCGATGCACCCGCTCGGCCGCCTCGGGCGTCCGGACGAGATGGCGAAGGGCGCGCTGTTCCTGGCGTCCGACGAGAGCAGCTTCATGACCGGCGCGGACCTGCTCATGGACGGTGGCTACAGCGCGCGCTGAGCGAGGCGTGGGATCAGCCGCCCGCTGTCTGGGAAGGAGATATCGATGAGCGAGCGCACCGAGCCTTTGCCGATCCTGGAGCAGCGGCGCATCGAGGCCCGGGTGATCAAGCCGATCTACGACGAGATGGCGGCCCGGCTCGGCGTCGAGGTGGCTCGAACCATTCTGGGGGCCGCCATCGAGAAGGCGGCCATCGCCCAGGGCCGGTCGTTCGCCGAGGCCGCCGACGGCCGGTTCGGCATCGAGGGGTTCGCCGCCATCCAGAAGCACTGGACGGCCAATGGCGCCCTGGAGATCGAGACAATCGGGCAGTCCGGCGACCGCCTCGACTTCAACGTGACCCGGTGCCGGTATTCCGAGATGTACCGAGAGATGGGGCTCGGCGAGATCGGCCACCTGCTGTCCTGCAACCGTGACGGGACCTTCTGCCAGGGCTTCGACCCACGCATCACCCTGGAGCGGACCCAGACCATCATGGGCGGTGCCAGCCACTGCGACTTCCGGTACCGACTGGACCCGGAGGCCGACGGCACCGGTTCCGCGAAGCCGTAACGGCACCATCGACCGCCAGCGGGGTTGTAGCCGGGGGGCGTCGTCGAGGCGCGCCAGATGGATCGGTCCACCGTCGACATCGTCATCGTGCTCGTGCTCGTGGCGGTGGTGTTTTTCGGGTTCGTGCGGGAGCGCCTCAAGCCCGACGTCGTGGCGCTGGGTGCGGTCGGGATACTGCTGGCGACCGGCGTCCTGGGCACCGACGACGTGCTCGGGGTGTTCGCCAACCCGGCGCTCGCCACCATCGGCGCGATGTTCGTGTTGAGCGCCGCGCTCGAGCGCACCGGCGTGATCGACGGGCTGGGGCGCATCATGATCCGCGCGGCCGGCTCCTCGCCGCGCGTCGCCCTGGCGGCGCTCATGGCCAGCGTCATGGTGATGTCGGCGTTCATCAACAACACCCCGGTCGTGGTGATCCTGACCCCGGTGGTGATCGCGCTCGCCCGGGCGATCGGCACTTCGCCGTCCAAGCTGCTGATCCCGCTGTCCTTCGCCAGCATCCTCGGGGGCACGACGACGCTGATCGGGACGTCGACCAACCTGCTGGTCGACGGGGTGGCGCAGCGCATCGGGCTGGCCCCGTTCGGCATCTTTGAGATCACCGGGGCGGGAATGGTCATGGCCGCCGTCGGCGCCGCCTACATGCTGGTGGTCGGCCAGCGCCTGCTGCCCTCGCGCGAGAGCCTGCTGACGTTGCTGCCGAAGGCTTCGGACCGGCATTTCTTGGCCGAGGTCCTGGTCCCGATCGGCTCGCCTCTGGTCGGGCAACCGCTGAAAGGCGCCGGTTTCACCGAGCAGCGCGGTCTACGGGTGGTCGACGTGGTCCGCGACGACCGCTCGATGCGCAGCCGACTGGGCGAGGTCGTGCTGGCGGCCGGCGACCGCATCGTGATCCGCAGCGGAATGGGCGACATGCTGGCGCTGCGCGAGGCCGGCGACGTCGCCTTCGGCGTGCCCGGCGCGCACGCCATCGAGCCGATCGTCAACCGGGAGACGGTGCTGCTGGAGGGCGTGGTCGGCCCACAGTCGCACGCCCTCGGGCTTCGGCTGGTCGATCTCGACCTGCGGCGGCTTTACGGCGCCTATGTGCTGGCCGTCCACCGCCAGGGTGAGCACATGGAGGGCAACTTCGATGCCATCCGGTTGCGCATCGGCGACACCGTGCTGGTGGAGGGGCCCCCCGAGAGCATGGCGCGGATGTTCACGCGCCGCGAGTTCGTGAACCTGTCGCAGCCGACCGAACGCCCGCTCCGGCGCAACAAGGCGCCGATCGCGGTCGCGGCGGTGCTGGGCGTGATGGCGCTGGCCGCCTTCGACGTGCTGCCGATCGCCGCCCTGGCGCTGATCGCGGCGGCGGCGGTGGTGACGCTCGGGTGCCTGGAATCGGACGAGGCCTACGCCGCCGTGCATTGGAGCATCCTCATGCTGATCCTCGGGATGCTGGCGCTGGGGCTTGCCATGGAGAAGACCGGCGCGGCGCGCCTGATCGTCGAGAACGTCGCCTTGCTGGTGGCCGGCCTCGGGCCGGTGGCGGTGTTGTCCGGGGTGTACCTTCTGACGTCGGTCCTGACCGAGGTGATGAGCAACAACGCGGTCGCGGTGCTGCTGACCCCGATCGCCGCCGGCCTTGCGGTGCAACTCGGCGTCGACCCGCGGCCGTTCGTGGTGGCCGTGATGTTTGCGGCCAGCGCCAGCTTCGCGACGCCGATCGGCTACCAGACCAACTCCTTCGTCTACAGCGCCGGCGGCTACCGCTTCACCGATTTCCTGAAGGTCGGCGTCCCGCTGAACCTGCTCCTCTGGGCCACGGCGACCGCGATCATCCCGCTGTTCTGGCCGCTCACCGCCCGATAGCCGGGCAGGGGGCCGATAGGATCGCCGCCGCCATCGCCCCGGCGAGCGCGTCGACTGTCGCCGGATCCGCCAGCCGCCGCTCCTCTGCCGGGTTCTTGATGACCCCGACCTCCACCAGGACCGCCGGGGCCGGGGCAGTGCGCAGGAGCTTCAGGAAATCGCCGGCGTAGATCCCGCGCGCCGCGTCCAGCAGGCGGCGGCCCTCGCCTTCGATCGCCTCCGCATGATGCAGGCTCGGCCGCTCGCCGACGGCGTGCAGCGCGTCGGCGATCCGCCGGGCCGTCTCAAGGCTCGGCCCGGCGTGCGGGGTCTCGGCCGGGACGAAAGTCGAGAATCCGGCGGCTTGGTCGGTGTAGGTGGTATGGTTGGCGTGGGCGGGGTAGCGGTAGCC
>CAYNFA010000589.1:0-3247 GCA_964396345.1 uncultured Thalassobaculum sp. | reverse complement strand
GTCGGCGTAGGCCATACTGTCGGTCATCTGCACCTCGCAGCCGACCACGAACAGGTCGGGCCGCAACAGTGCCTCGCGCACCAGCCGCTGCTCGGGGTGGGTGTCGACCAGGTTGTGGTTGTAGACGAACAGCGCACCGATCGGCGTCGCCGCCCCCGGCTCGAGGATCAGCCGCGGCACGTCCATGATGTTGATGGTGCGGGTCCCGTCCGGCGCGAGATCCGGGCGCTGCAGCTTGGCGATGGTCTTCGGCACGGCGGCGCCGACCTTGGCGACCGCGCCGCCGCCGACCACGCCCCACTTCCCGGCCAGCGTCGGCAGCGCCAGGATCGCCCTGACGCCGTTGCCGCCGTTCCGGTTGCGCTCCAGGCCGTTGCCGATGGCGATCAGCGCCGGGCTGGCGTCGGCGTACCAGCGCGCCAGGGTGCGGATCGCCTCGGGGGCGATGCCGCACTCGTCGGCGGCGCGTTCCGGCGTCCAGGCACGGGCCTCGGCCAGCAGATCCTCGGCGCCGACCGCCCAGCGCTCGACGAAGCCGTGGTCGATCGCGCCGATCCGCTCCACTTCGGCGGCCAGCGCCAGCGCGAGCACCACGTCGGTGCCGGGCCGGATCGCCACGTGTAAATCGGCGCGCTCGGCCACCTTCACCCGCTTTGGGTCGATCACCACCAGCCGGGCGCCCTTGGCCTTGGCGCGGTTGATGGTCCGGATGAAGTGCAGGTTGGAGACCGTGACGTTGTTCGACCAGACCACGATCAGTTGCGCCTCGGCGCCCTGTTCCGGAGGCGTCCCCGGCATGTTGCCGAACACGCTGGTGTAGGCCTCGCCCTTGACGCCGCCGCACATCGGCGGACGGTCCAGCTTGCTGGCGCCGAGCTTGTGGAAGAACCGCATGTCCATGGACCCGCCGGCCAGCATGCCGTGCGGGCCGGCGTAGTTGAACGGCACCACGCTCTCGGGCCCGAAGCGCTCGATCGCGCCGGCGATGCCGTCGTGCACCCGGTCCAGCGCCTCGCTCCACGAAATCCGTTCGAAGCGTCCGTCGCCGCGGGCGCCGACCCGCAGCAGCGGGTGGCGCAGGCGGTTGGGACCGTGGACGAAGTCCGGATAGTAGCGCGCGACCTTGTTGCAGATCACGCTCTCCGTGATCGGGTTGGCCTCGGAGCCGTGGATCGCGACAATGCGGTCATCCTCGACGGTTACCGCCAGGCTGCATGTGTCGGGGCAGTCGAGCGGGCAGACGCTGTCGCGGGTGACCGGGCTGTGTCCGTCGGGCATCGCGGTCTCCTTCGCCACCGGGTCGATCGGGTGACACTATCCGCCGCACCAGGCCCGGTCGGTAGGGCCAACTCCCGGGATGGCCCCGGGCCAAGCGGTCGGCGCCCGGTGGCCCGCTCACGCCCGGTCACGGCGTGTTGACTGGCGGTGTCCGCCGCTAAGCTTAGGTTCGGACAGCAGCTCCTGCGGCAAATCTATGGACACAGAGATCATGCAGCGACACCCGGCAGCCGCCGAGGACGAGCCAGCGTCGCCTGAGCGGCGTCGGACAGGCGTGCGCCGTTGGGGTCTGGCGCTAGTGCTTGCCGTTGGCTTCGGCGGGTATTTCCTGCTCGACCTGGACCGCGTCGTGTCGGTTGAGGCCCTGGCCCGAAACCGGGACGCTCTGGAAGCCTGGGTCGGCGCCAACCCGCTGATGTCCCGCGGCGTCTATGTCGGGCTCTATTTCCTGGCGATCGCGTTCTCGCTGCCGGTCGGCGTCCTGCTGACGGTGGCGGGCGGCATGGTGTTCGGGTTGATCGAGGGCACCTTGCTGACGGTGCTGGCGGCCACCGCCGGAGCCATGGCGGTGTTCCTCGCGGCTCGAACCGCCGTCGGCGACGCCCTGCGGCGCCGCGCCGGGCCGCTGGCGGCCCGGCTGGAGAGTGGGTTTCGCGAGAACGCACTCTCCTATCTGCTGGTACTGCGTCTGGTGCCGTTGTTCCCGTTCTGGCTGGTCAACATCGTGCCGGCGTTGCTGGGCATCCCGCTCGCCACCTACGCGCTCGGCACCTTCCTCGGTATCATCCCCGGTACCTTCGTCTTCGTCTCTGTGGGCAACGGCCTGGAGGCGCTCATCGACCAGGGACGGCTTCCAGGCATCGAGATCTTTCTCGAGCCCGCGGTGCTGACGCCGTTGGCCGGCCTGACGCTGCTGGCGCTGGTGCCGGTCGTCTACAAGCGGCTGCGCCGCGGCGGCGGGCCCGGTGCCTCGCGGTAACCTTCCTGGCTCGCCCGACACTTTGGCTGTATCAACGGGTGGTGCAGCGCCCGGGCAACCGTCGGAACACGAATGACTGAGTCCATCGCCGTCGATCTGTGCGTGATCGGAGCCGGCGCGGGCGGGTTGTCCGTGGCCGCCGGCGCCTCCCAGATGGGGGCGTCGGTCGTCCTGTTCGAGCGCGGCGCGATGGGCGGTGACTGCCTCAACGTCGGCTGCGTTCCTTCCAAGGCCCTGCTGGCGGCGGGCCATGCCGCCCACAACGCCCGGTCGGCCGGCCGTTTCGGACTGGACGCCACGGTCGGGCCGATCGAGTGGCTGCGGGTTCGTGAGCACGTCCGGGGGGTGATCGAGGCGATCGCCCCGATCGACTCCGTCGAGCGCTACCAGGGTATGGGCGTGCGGGTGATCCAGGCGCACGCGCGTTTCGTAGGCAGCCGCGAGGTCGAGGGCGGGGGCGTTCGGGTGCGGGCGAAGTTCATGGTGATCGCAACCGGCTCGGTGCCGACGGTGCCGCCGGTACCGGGCCTGTCCGACGTGCCGTACCTGACCAACGAGTCGGTCTTCGACCTGGACGCGCGTCCCGAGCACCTGCTGGTGCTCGGAGGTGGGGCGATCGGGATGGAACTGGCCCAGGCGCACGCCCGGCTCGGTTGCCGGGTCACCCTGATCGAGGCCGCCCATGTGCTGCGCGCCGAGGATCCGGAAGCCACCGAGGTCGTCCGGCGGTCGCTGGAGCGCGACGGCGTCGCGATCCACGAGGGCCGGCCGGTGACCGCCGTCGGGCGCTCAGACGACGGCGGCGTGCTCCTCAGCCTGGGCGGTGGCGACGGCGTCGCAACCCTTCCCGGCAGCCACCTCCTGGTCGCCGCCGGCCGCCGCGTGGCGTTCGACGGCCTCGACCTGGAGCGGGCCGGAATCGCCACCGACGCTCGCGGCGGGCTGGTGCTCGACGCCCGGCTGCGTACCAGCAACCAGCGGGTGTTCGCG
>CAYNFA010000588.1:0-3252 GCA_964396345.1 uncultured Thalassobaculum sp. | reverse complement strand
GCGAGATCGTGTTCCTGCATCAGGGCCGGATCGAGGAGCAGGGGCCGCCGGCCCAAGTGTTTGGCGCGCCGCGATCCGAGCGCTGCCGCCAATTCCTCGCGACCTCGGCACACGAGGTCGTCGGGTAGTCGTCCGACGGGGACGGGTTGTTCGACAGGCACCAACAAGAGACCAGGAGGGACTTCACGTGAAGAAGACGCTTACCACGCTGGCCGCGGTCGCGGCGCTCGCCGTCGCGGGTATCGCCGCCGACGCGTCGGCCAAGGAATGGGCCAAGGGCGCGAAGGTGAAGATCGCCACCGAGGGCGCCTATGCGCCCTGGAACGCCACCGACAGCTCCGGCAAACTGGTCGGCTTCGAGGTCGATCTCGCGGCCGATCTGTGCAAGCGCATGGAAGTCGAGTGCGAGGTCGTCCAGCAGGCTTGGGAAGGCATCATCCCGGCGCTTCAGGCCGGTAAGTACGACGCCATCATGGCCGGCATGTCGATCACCGCGAAGCGCAAGGAGGTCATCGATTTCTCGCGCTCCTACGCCCAGACCCCGGCGATTTTCGTCGTCACCAAGTCGAGCAAGTCGGCGAGCTTCAAGACCGAGGCCGAGCGCCTCGGCCTCGACGAGGTCGATGCCGCCGAGAAGAAGGCCATCGACGCGGTCATCGCCGAGTTCAAGGGCAAGACCATCGGCGTGCAGATCTCGACCACGCACGAGAACTTCCTGCGCGAGTACCTGGGCAAGGACGTCACCGTCAAAACCTACGACACCCAGGAGAACCTCGACCTGGACCTGCAGGCCGGGCGTGTCGACGCGGCGCTGGCGTCCGCCTCCTACTGGGTGCCGCTGCTCTCCAGCGACAAGGGCAAGGACATGGTGATGGTCGGCCCGCACATGACCGGCGGTCCGTTCGGGGCCGGCGTCGGCGCCGGCATCCGCAAGGACGACCCCTCCCTGACGGCGATGTTCGACAAGGCGATCAACGCCGCGATCGACGACGGGTCGCTCGAGAAGCTGGCGGTGAAGTGGTTCGGCTTCGACGCTTCCGCGAAGAAGTGATCTGACGGGGCGGGGACCGGCCCGGAAGGGGATCCGGGCCGGTCCCGCCGCAACCGGGGGAGTGCCGAGCGCGCATGGGCGACTGGGTGAGCCTGCTGGCCTGGGGGGACGCCGGCTGGGGCGACGAGATGGTCCGCGGGGCGCTGTGGACGCTGGCGCTCTCGGTCGTGGCGTTCGCGCTCGGCGTGCTGATTGGCTCGTTCGGCGCCGCCGCCAAGCTCTCTTACCTGCCGCCGCTGCGCTGGCTCGGGCAGGGCTACACCACGGTGATCCGCGGCGTCCCCGATCTGCTGGTCATCTACCTGCTGTTCTTCGGCGGCAATCAGGCGGTGATGAGCATCGCCCGCGGCCTGTTCGGCTACGACGGCTACATCGAGCTGAACGCCTTCACGATCGGCGCCATCGCCCTCGGCACGGTCTCGGGCGCCTATTCGACCGAGGTGATCCGCGGCGCGGTGCTGGCGGTGCCGCGCGGCCAACTCGAGGCGGCGCGCGCCTGCGGGATGAGCGGCTGGCTGCTGTTTCGCCGTATCCTGGTGCCTCAGGTCGCGCGCTACGCGCTGCCCGGGCTTGGCAATGTCTGGCAACTCACCCTCAAGGACACTTCCCTGATCTCGATCGTCGGACTGGTCGAGATCATGCGCTCGGCCTCGATCGCCTCGGGCTCGACGCAGAAGCCGTTCGTTTTTTACCTCTCGGCGGCGGTGCTCTATTTGGTGCTGACCGCCGGCTCCAACCGGGCCTTCGGGTTGGCCGAGCTGTGGGCCAACCGTGGCGTTCGGAGGGCCTGATCGATGCGCTTCGAGCTGTTTCCCGAATACTTTCCGCAACTGTTGGCTGGCGTGCCGATGACGTTGCAGCTGGCCGCGCTCTCGTTGTTCCTGGGTTTCTTCCTGGCGGTCCTGCTGGCGGTGCTCCGGACCTCCGGCATCGCCCCGCTGGTCGGCTTCGTGAAGGCCTATGTCTACGTCTTCCGGGGCACCCCGCTGCTGGTCCAGATCTTCCTGATCTACTACGGCACCGGGCAGTTCGACCTGATCAAGCAGAGCTTCCTGTGGCCGGTGCTGCGCGAGGCGTACTGGTGCGCGATCATCGCGATGACCCTGAACACCGGCGCCTACACCTCGGAGATCATCCGCGGCGGCATCGAATCGGTGGCCTGGGGCCAGGTCGAGGCGGCGAAGGCCTGCGGCATGAACGCGTGGCTGCGATTCCGCCGGGTGGTGTTCCCGCAGGCGATCCGCCAGGCGCTGCCGGGCTACGGCAACGAGATCATCCTGATGGTCAAGGCCACTTCCCTGGCCAGCACCATCACCCTCCTGGAGGTCACCGGGATCGCGCGCAAGATCATCAGCCAGACCTACGCCCCGGTGGAACTGTTCGTCATGGCGGGCGCGATCTACCTGACGATCGTGTTCACCATCACCCGGATCGTCGACATCATCGAGAAGCGCCTGTCGCCGGAGCGGGCCGCCGCCCGAAGCGTCAAGGCCGGCGGCGAGCAGGACCTGGCCAGTGTCCATTGAGCTCGCGCCGTGGCCCGCGGGCGGGGCCGAGCTGCTGGAGCGCTGGATCGCGGCCCCGCACGTTGTGCGTTGGTGGAAGCCGGCGCTCACCGCCGGCGTGATCGCCGCGCTGCGGGCCGGCGATGCGCCGCCGGCGGGCACGCGCCCGTGGCGGATCGTCCTCGACGGAGTGCCGGTCGGCTACGCCCAGGACTACGATCCGGCGCGTCCGGGGGACGGCTGGAACGACCTCGACGACGTCGGCGCCGGCACCCGCGGCCTCGAACTGCTGATCGGCGAGGCCGAAGCCGTCAACCGCCGGCACGGCCGGGCCGCGATCCGGGTGCTCGCCGCCAGGCTGTTCGCCGAGTCCGGAACCGACCGGCTGGTCGCTGGTCCGCACCCCGACAACTGGCCGGCGGTGATCGCTTTCAAGCGCGCCGGCTTCCGCGAGCGTGGCCGCCGCCAGTTCCCGAGCGGGCCGGTGATGGTGCTGACCGCCGCGAAGGCGGTCTGGTCGGGGTGAAGCAGTGAAGCCGGCGGCGTCCGGAGCCGGCTCGGAGGCTCGGCCCGTATCGGCCGTTCGCCTGCGGAATCCATCGTTTTCAAGCCCGTCGGCGTGCTAGTCTGCGCCGGAAAAGGTGGGTTATCGCCCGGCGGCGCATCGAGGCTCATGGTGCAAGATCTGGAAGAAAT
>CAYNFA010000587.1:0-3253 GCA_964396345.1 uncultured Thalassobaculum sp. | reverse complement strand
GGACAAGCCTGCGAATTCGACTATTCCGGGACCCAAGCCTGCAAGGCGCTGCGCGAGGAGGGCTACCGGGTGATCCTGGTGAACTCCAACCCGGCGACCATCATGACCGACCCGGGCACGGCGGACGCCACCTACATCGAGCCGATCACGCCGGACATGGTGCGCCGGGTGATCGAGCGCGAGCGCCCGGACGCCCTGCTGCCGACCATGGGCGGGCAGACCGCCCTGAACATCGCCCGCGCGCTGGCCCGCGACGGCACGCTGGCCGAGTTCGGCGTCGAGCTGATCGGCGCCGACCTTGCCGCCATCGAGAAGGCCGAGGATCGCCTGAAGTTTCGCGCCGCGATGGAGGCCATCGGGCTGGACACCCCGCGCTCGCAGCTGGTCGGCAAATTCGAGGAGGCGGCCGACGCGCTCGAATTGGTCGGGCTGCCGGCGATCATCCGGCCGTCCTACACCCTCGGCGGCCAGGGCGGCGGCATCGCCTACAACCGCGAGGAGTTCGAGCAGATCGTCCAGAACGGCCTGCGCCTGTCGCCGGTCAACGAGGTGCTGATCGAGGAGTCGGTGCTCGGCTGGAAGGAATTCGAGATGGAGGTGATCCGCGACCGCGCGGACAACTGCATCATAGTCTGCTCGATCGAGAACATCGATCCGATGGGCGTCCACACCGGCGACAGCATCACCGTGGCGCCGGCGCTGACCTTGACCGACAAGGAATACCAGCGCATGCGCAACGCCTCGATCGCGGTGCTGCGCGAGATCGGAGTGGATACCGGCGGCTCGAACGTGCAGTTCGCCATCGACCCGGCGACCGGCCGGCAGATCGTCATCGAGATGAACCCGCGGGTGTCGCGCTCGTCGGCGCTCGCCTCCAAGGCGACCGGCTTCCCGATCGCCAGGGTCGCCGCCAAGCTGGCCGTCGGGTACACCCTCGACGAACTCGACAACGACATCACCAAGGTCACCCCGGCCAGCTTCGAGCCGACCATCGACTACGTGGTCACCAAGATCCCGCGCTTCACCTTCGAGAAGTTCCCGGGTGCCGACGCCCGGCTGACTACGTCGATGAAGTCGGTGGGCGAGGCGATGGCGATCGGCCGGACCTTCGCGGAATCACTGCAAAAGGCACTGCGCAGCCTGGAGACCGGGTTGTGCGGACTCGACCCCATCGATCTCCCCGGTACCGAGGGCGGCGAAGTCGACCGCCAGCGGGTGATGGCGGCGCTGAGCGAGCCGACCTCGGACAGGCTGCTGAACGTCGCCCAGGCGCTGCGCGCCGGGCTCTCGATCGACGAGGTCCACGCCGCCTGCAAGATCGATCCCTGGTTCCTGGCGCGCATCAAGGAGATCGTCGAGGCCGAGGCGCGAATCGCCGCCGCCGGCCTGCCCACCGTCCCGGCTGAATGGCTGGCCGCAAAGGCCATGGGCTTCTCGGACGCCCGGATCGGCCAGCTCGCCGGCCACGACGAGGACACGGTGGCGGCGCGGCGACGGGCTGCCGGCGTGCGCCCGGTCTACAAGCGCATCGACACCTGCGCCGGCGAGATTCCGTCCGACACGCCGTACATGTATTCGACCTACGAGACCGGCATGATCGGCCCGGATGGCGCGGTGGCGGCGGAGAACGAGGCCGAGCCGACCGACCGCACCAAGGTGGTGATCCTGGGCGGCGGCCCGAACCGGATCGGCCAGGGGATCGAGTTCGACTACTGCTGCGTCCACGCCGCCTACGCGCTGTCGGACGCCGGGTTCGAGACCATCATGGTCAACTGCAACCCGGAGACCGTCTCGACCGATTACGACACCTCGGACCGGCTGTACTTCGAGCCACTGACCGCCGAGGACGTCATCGAGATCGTCGAGGGCGAGCGCACCAGCGGCACCGTGCTCGGCGTGATCGTGCAGTTCGGCGGGCAGACCCCGCTCAAGCTCGCCGCGGCGCTGGAGAAGGCGCAGATCCCGATCCTCGGCACCTCGCCGGACGCCATCGACCTGGCCGAGGACCGCGAGCGCTTCCAGAAGCTGCTGCACCGCCTCAAGCTTCGCCAGCCGGAGAACGGCACCGCGACCTCGACCGAGCAGGCCGAGCGGGTGGCCGAGACCATCGGCTACCCGGTGGTCATCCGGCCGTCCTACGTGCTTGGCGGCCGCGCCATGGAGATCGTTCACGACATCGAGGGGCTGCGCCGCTACATGCGCAACGCCGTCGTGGTGTCGGGCAAGAGCCCGGTGCTGATCGACAGCTTCCTGCGCAACGCCACCGAGATCGACGTCGACGCCGTCGCCGACGGAACAGACGTGTTCATCGCCGGCGTGATGGAGCACATCGAGGAGGCCGGCATCCATTCCGGCGACAGCGCCTGCTCGCTGCCGCCGGTCTCGCTGCCCGACACGATCGTGGCCGAGGTCAAGCGCCAGACCGGCATGCTCGCCCGCGGGCTCGGCGTGGTAGGGCTGATGAACGTGCAGTTCGCGGTCAAGGACGGCGAGGTGTTCATCCTGGAGGTCAACCCGCGCGCCAGCCGGACCGTGCCATTCGTCGCCAAGGCGACCGGCGTGGCGATCGCCAAGATCGCCGCGCGCGTAATGGCCGGCGAGAAGCTGGCCGCCTTCGACTTGCCGGAACGCACACCGGGTCACGTCGCCGTCAAGGAGGCGGTGTTCCCGTTTGCGCGGTTCCCGGGCACCGACATCATCCTCGGCCCGGAGATGCGCTCCACCGGCGAGGTCATGGGCATCGACCGCACGTTCGAGCGGGCGTTCGCCAAATCCCAGCTCGGCGCCGGCGTCGTGCTTCCCGAGACCGGCACGGTGTTCGTGTCGGTCCGCGACGCCGACAAGGCGATGCTGGTGCTGATCGCCGAGGATCTGCAGCGGATCGGCTTCACCCTGCTGGCGACGTCCGGCACCGCCGACGCGCTGGAGGCGCACGGCATTCCGTCCGTGCGGGTCAAGAAGGTGCTCGAGGGGCGACCGCACATCGTCGACGACATGCTGTCCGGCCGGGTCCATCTGGTGATCAACACCACCGAGGGAGCGCAGGCGATCCGGGATAGTTTCAGCTTGCGCCACACTGCCCTGACCCACAATATTCCCTACTACACGACCGTCGAGGGCGCCCGCGCGGCGGTTCGAGCGATCGCGGCGATGAAGGCCGGGCGCCTTGAAGTGGCTCCCCTGCAGTCCTACTTGACCGGGTCGTTCTGACGGTCGCGGCGAGCACGGGGGGCCGGTACGGTATCCCGACATC
>CAYNFA010000586.1:0-3254 GCA_964396345.1 uncultured Thalassobaculum sp. | reverse complement strand
GGGCCACCGCCCAGTCCCCTGTATACAACACACTCGTGACCGGCCGGCGACGGTGCGGCCGGGAACGGTGCGCCCCCGGCGTCAGCGTTCCAGCCGCTGCCGGACGCGCCAGCCAAGCCACAGGCCGGCGAGGCAGAACGCCGCGAACACCCAGCCGGACAGGGCGCCGGCCATGATCCCCGACAGCAGGACGCCGACGGTGCAGCCGAGCGACACCATCGCCCCCCACCCCATCAGGACGCCGCCGCCGAGGGCGCGCAGGATCTCGGCGCGGCGCGGCGCCCGCGGCCGGAAGTCGCCGGCGGCAAGCGCGGCGGCGAACGCGCCGAGCACCAGCCCGGCGACGAACACGCCGTTGCGCGACAGCAGCGTCTCCTTGATCGCGGTGGCGCAGCCGGCGAGGCCGTCGAGACCCTCCAACCGCCCCGGCAGCAGGCCGGCGCCATCGGCGGCGGTGCGCGCCAGCGAGCCGAGCTCGGCGGTCACGCCGAGCGGGCCGACCCGGAAATACGCCACGGTCGCCAGCGCGCCGATCAGCACGCCGCCGAGATGCGCCGGCCAGCGCCGCCGGAACACCGCCTCGAAGGCGCCCGACGCCGGCGCCTCACGCGGCCAGGGATACCGCATCAGCCAGACCGACAGCGCCGCCAGGACGCCGAGTTGCACCGCCAGCGAGCCGGCGTAGCCGAGGACATTCGGCAGCCAGACGACCGGGGCCTCCTGGATCGCCGTGAGGTAGAGCGGGTTCCAGGTGAGGAAGCCGAGACCGAAACCGGCGGCCGCGCCGACCAGGGCGAACGGCGAGGCGCCGGCGCCCTCGCCGAGCCGGTAGAGATGGGCGCTGATGCAAGACCCGGCGACCGCCATGCCGACCCCGAACGCGAAGGCGCCGACCGCCAGCACCCAGGACACTGGCCCGATATGGGCGTCCGGCGGCAGCCGCCCCGGCGCCGGCACCGGGACCCAGGCGCCGAACAGCGCGTGATAGCCCAGCAGGCCCACGGCGAGCGCGGCGACGATGCCGAGCAGGCCGCGGGCGTCGCGCTGGTCGAGGAAATCGCGGCTGACGCAGAAGAAGCAGAACCGCGAGCGCTGCAGCAGCACGCCGAAGGCGCCGCCCAGGATCAGCGACAGCGGCAGCGGCCGGCCGAGCGGATCACGCTCCGGCAGCAGCAGGGCAAGGCCGAGCAGCCCGGCAGCGACCAGGATGGCGGCGACCGGGCGCGACGCGCCGGGAGCGGCGGAGGAGAGGGTGGTGTCGGTCATGGTCCGAAAAATCAGGCGCGCGGTCTCCCGCGCGCCATCGAGTTTCGCGATTCCGGGCGAGACTTACCGCCCGGTCCAGACGGTACCGGCGACGTTGACGACCGGCACGCCGACCGAATTGCCGTACTCGGTCCAGGAGCCGTCATAGTTGCGGACGTCGTAGCCCAGCAGCTTGCTCAGCGCGAACCAGGTGTGGCTCGACCGCTCGCCGATCCGGCAGTAGGTGATCACCGGCTTCGAGCCGTCGATCCCCTGGGCGGCGTAGATCTTGCGCAGTTCCTCGACCGGCTTGAAGGTGCCGTCCGCGGCCACCGCGGCCCCCCAGGGCACGTTGACGGCGCCGGGGACATGACCGGCCCGGATCGCCAGTTCCTGCACGCCGGCGGGCGCGATCACCTTGCCGTTGTACTCGTCGGCCGAGCGGATATCGACCAGGGCGACGTCGCTCCGCTTCTCGGCGGCCGCTACCACGTCGCCGAGCCGGGCGCGCAGCGCGGTGTTGGCTTCGGCCAGGACGATGGAGCCCGGCTTCGGCGTCGCCGGCCGGGTCGCCAGCGGCCGGCCCTCGGCCTCCCACTTCTTGCGGCCGCCGTCGAGCAGCTTGACGTTCTGGACGCCGTAGATGTCGAAGATCCAGGCGCCCCAGGCGGCGAACCAGTTGTTGGTGTCGCCGTACAAAATCACCGTGCTGTCGGCGTCGACGCCGGCCTCGCGCAGCCGGCGCTCGAGCGCCTCGCGCGAGGCGATGTCCCGGCGCACCGGGTCGACCAGGTTGGTGTGCCACACGAAGTTCGACGCACCCTGGATGTGGCCGCGCTCGAACACGCCGGGGTTGACGCTGACCTCGATCACCCGGGTACGGGGATCGTTCAGGTTGGCTTCGAGCCAGGCGGTGTCGACCAGGAAGTCCGACGCGGCGGCGCCGCTGGCCCACAGGGCGCATACGGCGATCGTCGCCGAACGCAGGGATGCACGTAACGTCATCGTCGATCTCCTTCGAGATGTCAGGTCGGGAGGGAAGCGGGCGGCCGCGGCTCTGCCGACGGCCCGGCGACGTCGTCCTCGACGGCAATCAGTGCCTGTCAGCCAGCGATCGAAACCACGCCAGCTAACGGATCGGATGGCCAAAGGAAAAGGGTCGCCATCATCGCGTCACTCCCGGTTACGGAGCCCACGAAGACACTTCGTGGCGCTTTAGCTCTTGTTGTCGCGGCGCAAGCTGCTCCATCAAATCCCGCGGTCGGCGGCTCACGCCATCGACCACTTAGGCTACCAAGACGCAGGTCACGGACAAGAGCCGGGAAAACTTTTGTTGATGCGCCAGACAGAAGATTTGTGCTGAGTTTCCCACGCACGGGAGACGATAATTTTACCTGCAGGCGACGCATAACCAGGGAAGCGCGGGATGGACCTCATCGACCTCAAGATCCTGGGGGCTCTGCAGGAGGACGCCACCCTGTCGGTGGCGGAGATCGCCCATCGTGCCGGGTTGTCGCCGACGCCGTGCTGGAAACGCATCCGCAAGCTGGAACAGTCGGGCGTGCTGCTCGGGCGCGTCGCCCTGGTCGCGCCCGAGGCGCTCGGCCTCGGGCTGACGGTGTTCGTGTCGGTGGAGACCGCCGACCACACCCCGCAATGGCGCGACCGGTTCGCCGCCACGGTCGCGGCGATGCCGGAGGTCATGGAGTTCTACCGGATGGCCGGAGAGATCGACTATCAGCTCCGCGTCGTGGTGCCGGACATGGCCGCGTTCGACGGCTTCTACAAACGGCTGACCGAGGCGGCCCCGCTCAAGAACGTCACCTCTCGGTTCGCCATGGAGCGGATCAAGGTCACCACCGCCCACCCGCTCGACACCGCGTTGCGGCTGGCGGCGCGGCGCTGATCCGCCCGCCCCCACACCCTGTCGTCATCCCGGGCGGCGCGCAGCGGCGACCCGGGACCCACCCGCCGCTCCATCGAAGCCGCCACCGACGAACCGCCGTCGC
>CAYNFA010000585.1:0-3257 GCA_964396345.1 uncultured Thalassobaculum sp. | reverse complement strand
CCGGCGGGTCTACCCCGGCTTCGGGCACTGGGTGCTGTGGCAGGCGTGCCTGACCGCGGGTTCGCTCGAGTTCGCGTTTCGGACGCCCGACACGCCGGCGCCCATGCTGGTGCTCACCAGTTCCCTGATGCTGCTGTCATCGGCGCTGCTGTTCGAAGGCCTGTCCCGGTTCTACGGGCTCTACGCCAGCCGGCTGCCGGCAACCGCGAACTACGCGGCGGTAGCCGTCGCGGTCGCGGGTCAGCTCTGCTTCACCTTCGTGGTGCCTGACCTGGACGCCCGGATCCTGATCTACGCCGTGGTGCAGGCAGCCCTGCTGGCACGCTGCTCTCTGGAACCGCTGCGCCTGCCCGGTCCGCGCCGCAGCCTGGCGTTCTGGCTGATGGCCGGCGTGCTGATCCTGCTGGCGGTCAACAACCTTCACCACGTCTGGCAGGTCGTTCAGCCGGGTCCGGCGGTCGACCCTTTGCAGAGCAGCCAGATCCGGCTGGCGCTGATCGTCGCCGTCGTCGGCAACATTTTAGGCGCCTACGGCCTGCTGCTGCAGACCGGCGAGCGGCTTGAGGAGGAACTGGACCACGCCCGCCGGGACATCGAGATGATCGCCCGTACCGACAGTCTGACGGGACTCTGGAATCGCCTGCATTTCGAGGACATGGCCGAGGCCGAGGCGACGCGGGCACAGCGCTACGCCACACCGCTGGCGCTGCTGGCGTTCGACGCAGACCACTTCAAACGGGTCAACGACGAGTTCGGCCACCACGCCGGAGACGTGGTGCTGCAGGAGCTCGCCCGTCTCGTCGGCACGCGGATCCGGCGCTCGGACATCCTGTGCCGGTGGGGAGGCGAGGAGTTCATGGTCCTGGCGCCCGGGACCGCGCGCCACGCGGCGGCCGACATGGCCGACAAAATCCGCCAGGATGTCGCCAGCCACAGCTTTCCCGCGGTCGGCAAGGTGACGATCAGTGTCGGCGTCGGCCAGATCGAACCCGGGGAAAGCGCGCAGGGCTGGATGCGCCGCGTCGACGCGGCGCTTTACGAGGCCAAGCAGCGCGGCCGCAACCGCGTGGTTTCCGCCGACGCCGTGGAGACCGCGGCGAGCTGACGGCGCCGGGCGACGCCACGATTGGAAACCGCCGGCGAATCGTGTCAGCCTGCGCCCCGGGTTGTGCCGCCACTGAAGAGCGCGTTCGAACGCGACGCCGACGTCACCGAGCGGAGGATCAGCCAACCATGTTGTCTATCGGGGGATTTGTCATGAAGAGACTGGCCGGCGCATTTGCACTCCTTGTCCTGTCGACCGCGGCCCAGGCGGAACCGCTCAAGACCGGTGTCGACGGAACGTTCGCCCCGCACGCCATGCCGACGCTGAGCGGCGGCGTCGAAGGGTTCAACATCGACTTGGCAAACGAGATCGGCAATCGCACCAAGCGCGGCATCGTCATCGAGTCGACCCAGTTCTCGGGCCTGCTGCCCGGCCTGCAGGCCGGGTCCTATGATTTCATCGCGGCGCCGACCACGGTGACCCCGGAGCGCGCCGAGAACCTTCTGTTCACCGAGGGCTATCTGAACACGGACTTCCAGTTCGTGGTGCTGACCGAGACTCCCGACATCACCGATCTCGCGACGCTCAAGGGCAAGGTCGTCGCCGTCAACCGCGGTTCGGCCTACGACAGCTGGGCGCGCGGCCTTGCCGACAAGATCGGCTGGCAGGTCGAGACCTTCGGCACCAACACCGACGCGGTACAAGCGGTGATCTCGGGCCGGGCGCACGCCAACGTTGCCGGCAACACGGTTGCGGCCTGGGTGGTCAAGAAGAACCCGCGCCTGAAGCTGTCCTACCTGCACTCGACCGGCCTCGTCTGGGCGGCTCCGGTGCGCAAGGGCAACGAGGAGATGCGCAAGCTTGTCGAGAACGCGATCGAATGCATGAAGCTCGACGGCACCATGGCGGCGATGCACGAGAAGTGGTTCGGAACCAAGCCGGCCGCCGGCTCCGCCGCCGTCACCGTCTACCCGGGCTATGGCGTGCCCGGCACGACCGGCTACGACGCGACCGTGCACACACCGGACTGCAGCTGACCGGCGGCCGTGGGCGTCGCCACGGTGGCGCCCACGATGTCGCGTGACCCGACAGCCCCGCTGCCTGGAGCCCGACCGTGCCCGATTCCGCTGCGATGCTCGACGTCGCTGGCCTCAGAAAGCGATTTGGGACCCTGGAGGTCCTGCGCGGCATCGACCTGACGGTCCGCCCGCAGGAGTTGGTGTTCGTGATTGGCCCGTCAGGCTCCGGCAAGAGCACCCTGCTGCGCTGCTGCAACCGCCTTGAGGAGCCCGACGAGGGCTCGATCCGGGTCGACGGCGTCGAACTGCTCGATCCGCGTACCGACATCAACGCGATGCGCCGACAGATCGGCATGGTGTTCCAGTCCTTCAACCTCTACCCGCACATGACGGTGCTCTCGAACATCACGCTGGCGCTGCGCAAATCGCTCGGCAAGAGCCGGGCCGAAGCGCGCGACATCGGCGAGGCGGCGCTGGCGCGGGTTGGTCTCGCCGACAAGGCCGGCGCGTTCCCGGCGCAGCTCTCAGGCGGCCAGCAGCAGCGCGCGGCGATCGCCCGCGCGGTCGCCCTGGAGCCGAAGATCATGCTGTTCGATGAACCGACATCGGCGCTCGACCCGGAACTGGTCGGCAGCGTGCTGGCGGTGATGCGCGAGCTTCGCGGCGCCGGCATGACCATGGTGGTGGTCAGCCACGAGATGCGGTTCGCCCGCGAGGCCGCCGACCGGGTGGTGTTCATGGACGAGGGCGCGATCGTCGAGGAGGGCCCGCCCGAGCAGCTCTTCGGGGCTCCGGGCCACGCCCGCACCCGCAGCTTCCTCGCCAATTTCGGCGGCTGACGGACCGCCCGGTGGACGCCTCGGCCATCTTCCTCGACGCCTTCCTCAACCGGGCGGTGATCGATCGCTACCTGCCGGACATCCTCAAGGGCATGGTTGTCACGGTCGAGATCGCGCTCGCCGTGGTCGCCACCGGCATTGCGCTCGGGCTGGCCCTGGCCGCGCTGCGGAGTTTCCGGGTGCGCGCCGTCAACGCCGCCATCGTGTTGTTCGTCGACGTTTTCCGGGCGTTGCCACCGCTCGTCGTGATCCTGATCGTCTACTTCGGCCTGCCAAGCGTCGGCATCACCCTGTCCGGGTTCGCGGTGCTGTGGCTGGTGTTGTCGCTGGTGCTGGCGGCGTTTGCCGAGGAGA
>CAYNFA010000584.1:0-3259 GCA_964396345.1 uncultured Thalassobaculum sp. | reverse complement strand
AGGGTCCGGCTCGCCCGGGTCGGCGCGGTGCCGCCGAAGAACATCGAGTGCGGGTGCTTGTACTGCCCGGCCTTGCGGGCGGCCTGGAACGCCTTCTCGCCGTGCTCGGCCCGCCAGGCGGCGAGGCGCGCCTCGGCCGCCGCCAGCGTCGCCTCGTCGAGCGAGGGCGGCACGAAGGCGTCGACCAGCTCGTCGTGGCCGGGGTTCTCGGGCAGAGGCTGGTCGAAGTCGACGAAGTTGCGGTTGAGGTCGCAGCCCTCCTCGGTGACCCGCCGCCACCACGCGAAGCCGTGGCAGTTCAGCGCGTGGATCAGCAGCACGCCGGTGTCGGCCGGCAGCCGGGAAGCCCCACCCTCGCTGGACTGGGCATCCGCCAGCCAGTCGACCTGGATGCCCGAGCCGCAGAACCCCTCGACGCCGTGGGTGGCGCTCACCACCACCAGCACCCGTCCGGCATCCTCCGGGCCGAGCCAGGCGACGTCGGTGGTCAGCGGCTCGCCGTGCGGCCCGCGCAGCGGGTTTTCCCAGGCGGCAACCCCGGCGCCGGCGGCAGCGGCAGCGTCGAGGAACAGGCGGCGGGCGTCACCGTACTCGTCGGCGAAGCTCGACCGGATCGAGGTGAGTGAAGCGCGACACTTGGTTTTAGAGTCAATGACACTTGGATTTAGAGCAACTCAGTTTTGAATAGTACAGCGCGGCCGCTCCCTCGCAGGAGCTTAGCGGCCGGCCTGGCTGACCATGGCGGCCGGGTTGGTCGGTGCGGGGTATGAGCCCGCGGTTCGGAGCGTTGGCGCGCTCCGTCCCCCGCCCGACAGCGGGGGCAGTCGTTAAACGAGCCTTAAGGGACCGCCACAGGCCCGTTGAAGGCACGTTCAAGCCCATCAGCTCCAGTGCGCATTGTTGATTTCATCGATCGCGTTGACCGCGTCGGTGTCCTCATTGGAGACCGCCGCCGCCAGTGCGCCGTCCTTCAGCTCGCGCGCCTTGACGTAGTAGCCGGAGGCCAGGGCGAACGGCGCCTCGCACAGCTTCACCGCCTGGGCCGGCGTCAGCGTGTATTCCTCGTTGTCGGCGGCTCCGAACTTGATCACCGCTGCGGTCACACCCGCGACCACCAGTGACAGGGCGCGGGTGTGGATGGCGATCAGGTTCTGCCGGTCGGCCTCGTTGCGAATGTCCGGCTCGACCATCAGGGTCTGGTCGCCGTTCAGGTCGACCGGGCCGATCGGCAGATAGATCCGCCGCTCGCGCTCGGTGTTGATCGCGGTCCTCTTGGCCGTTGCCGCCACGGCCAGGTCGGCCGCCAACTCACCGCTACTCTTGTCGACCAGCGTGTACCAGACAGCCGTCCCTGCTTCGAGATCGATCAACGGCGTCTCGCGGTCAGTTCCGCGCTTCTTACCGGCCGGGATTGAAGACGGCGCTACGGTATCGTCGAGAATGATCAGGCCGGACAGGTCAGGATCTGTGAAACCGACATCGCGGTCGGGGTTGATGCGAACCGCCTTTGACCAAGGTCGCCGTGTCCAGCGTCCATCTAACACCCGCGCGAGCGGCGGCGAAGGAGAGGGCCGGCGTCCAGATGGCAATTTTTGCCGTTTGTCCTTTTTCAATGACTTGCAGACCGGCAGCGCCGTCCGGATTCCAGATTGTGACGCTCATCGATCAACTCCACTGAAGATGACCTTGAAGGGCAGCGGCGCGGGGACGCCATCGTTATGGAAGTAGAGTTGGACGGTCATGTGGATGCTCCATCGACAGGTCGAGATTGATCGCATAGCTTGTGGCGATGATCACGGCCACGCTCCACCCGGCAATGTCTCCGGTCGTCTCTGCCGTCGATGGAATAGGCGATACGGTCAAGGCCCGGCATATTCTGCGGACCGCCAATGTCCCCCGAAGAGTCGCCCTGGCCTACGAAATCGCCGTCGACGCGGTCGACGCATTGCGGGCAAAGGGCGCGGACGCGAGACTGTCCTCCAAGGCCGGGCATGCGCCGTCGCTCGATCACGTCAAGATCATGGACGCTGACGCCCAAGGCATCCATCAGGCGTTGATGACGGAGGGCAACGCGACCGTTTCGCGCCGCTGGCCGTGCCCTTCCTGCGGCGACATCGGTCATCGAGTCGGCTCCGCTCCGTTGATGCGAACGGGCATTCCCTACGGGATGGTCTATTTCGACCTGGACCGGCTGTTGGCGCCTTGGCGGGATCACATTGAAGCCACCGATCTGGAGTGGGATTTGGTTGTGGCCCTGCTTATGCAGCGAGGGCATATGCAGGCGCCTGTCGCTCAATGCGGGTGCGAGTTGCTTTACGTCGACTGGCCGTTTGATCAGGCGCGTATCGACCGCTTCTATTCTGGCCGGCAAACAGCGGACCACATCGTCGATGGCGTCGCGCTTTCCGGCCGCGCCACCTCGCCAGCCTATGTTTACAGCAAACTTGCTATCCCGCTGCACGTCGAAGCGGTAGTTGGCAGCCTCGCCGGCAAGTCCGTTTACGACTTGGGGTGTGCAGAAGGCGTCATGGCAGAAGGGTTCCGTCGCCTCGGCGCCACAGTGGCGGGCGGGGATCTGGATCGCGGCAAAATTGCCTATGCGCGCACCGTGTTCGGCATCGATATCGGAGACATTCGCCAGTCCGATCTGGTGGTGTGCTTCCATGTACTGGAGCACCTGGTCCGCGTAGAGCCGTGGCTTTCCACGATGGCCGACGCCCTCTCCCCTGGAGGCCATCTCGTAGTGTCCGTCCCCAACTCCACCATCCGCGACGGCATTGGAGTTGAGATGGGCGGTGATCACCTTATCGGGTTCAGCGCCAGCGCACTCAAGACACACATTGAGCGCGCTGGCATGCACGTCGTCGACATGCGGGTCGACGACGGTTCGACGACCGATCGCGATAACGTGCTCCGCGCGCCGTCCTGGTCGGCACGACCGCTCGATATCACCGTAATTGCCACACGTTAACCCGTCCATGTGAACGTCCCGCTGCTCGTGAACGTGTGGTAGGTATAGGTTCCGTCGTTCGTGATCGTGCCGCCGGTCGCCTTGGTGGTCGTCCCGAGATACGCAACGATGACCACGCCCGATCCGCCGTTGCCGCCCTGACTAGAACCACCCCAGTTCCCGCTGCCGCCGCCACCGCCGCCCGTGTTGGCGGTGGCGTTCGTCCCCGCAGATGTGCCAACGCCGCCCGCACCACCACCACCCGTTCCGCCGGCGCCACCGGTCATCCCGGCGTCGACCCCGCCGCCG
>CAYNFA010000583.1:0-3278 GCA_964396345.1 uncultured Thalassobaculum sp. | reverse complement strand
AAGACCTCGTTCTACATGCATGCCTCGGCGAAGAGGCTATCGCCACGGCGTTCCAGCGCGCGTTGTCGACGGGCGACATGAACTTCCCGACTTACCGGCAGCAGGGCCTGCTGGTGGCCGGCGGCTATCCGCTGGTCGACATGATGAGCCAGATCTTCTCGAACGAGCGCGACCCGCTGCACGGACGACAGCTGCCGGTCATGTACTCATCCAAGTCGCACGGCTTCTTCTCGATCTCCGGTAATCTCGGGACCCAATACGTCCAGGCAGTCGGATGGGCGATGGCGTCGGCGATCAAGGGCGACACGAAGATCGCCGCCGGCTGGATCGGCGACGGCTCGACGGCGGAGTCGGATTTCCACGCCGCGCTGGTGTTCGCGTCCACCTACAAGGCCCCGGTGGTCCTGAACATCGTCAACAACCAGTGGGCCATCTCAACCTTCCAGGGCATCGCCAAGGGCGGCTCCGGCACCTTCGCCGCGCGCGGTCATGGCTTCGGGATCCCCTCGCTCCGGGTTGACGGCAACGACTACCTCGCGGTCTACGCGGTGGCCAAATGGGCAATCGAGCGGGCGCGCCGCAACCTGGGACCGACCGTGATTGAGTACGTCACCTACCGGGTGGCAGCGCACTCCACGTCCGACGACCCGTCGGCTTACCGGCCGAAGGAGGAATCGGATGCTTGGCCGCTCGGCGACCCGATCGAGCGCCTCAAGAACTACCTGATCGGCAAGGGTGCATGGTCGGAGGAGCGCCACGCGCAATACGCCGCCGAGGTTGAGGCCGAAGTCCTCGGCGCGCAGAAGGAGGCCGAACGGCATGGCACCCTTCATTCCGGCGGCAAGCCGTCGGTCCGGGACATGTTCGAGGGCGTCTACAAAGAAATGCCGCCGCACCTGCGCCGCCAGCGCCAGCAGGCCGGGGTCTGACCATGCCGCGCATGACGATGATCGAGTCGATCCGCGACGCCATGCACGTAACGATGGCCGCCGATCCCAACGTGGTGGTGTTCGGCGAGGACGTCGGCTACTTCGGCGGGGTGTTCCGCTGTACCCAGGGCCTGCAGCAGAAGTTCGGCCGCGAGCGCTGCTTCGACACGCCGATTAACGAATCAGGCATCATCGGTGCCGCGATCGGCATGGCCGCCTACGGCCTCCGTCCGTGCGTCGAGATCCAGTTCGCCGACTACGTCTACCCAGCCTACGACCAGATCGTCTCCGAGGCGGCGCGGCTGCGCTACCGTTCGAACGGCGACTTTACCGCTCCGCTCACCGTGCGGATGCCGACCGGGGGTGGCATCTTCGGCGGCCAGACCCACAGCCAAAGCCCAGAGGCGTTGTTCACCCACGTGTCCGGCCTCAAGACCGTGGTTCCGTCAAACCCCTACGACGCCAAAGGCCTGCTGATCGCGTCCATCGAGGATGACGACCCGGTGATCTTTCTGGAGCCCAAGCGGCTCTACAACGGTCCATTCGATGGCCACCACGATCGCCCGGTCACGCCCTGGTCAAAGCACCCTCTCGGAGAAGTGCCGGAGGGCCACTACACCGTGCCGCTCGGCCAGGCGGTAGTCCGCCGCGCCGGGGCAGTCGTCACCGTGCTCGCCTACGGAACCATGGTCCACGTCGCCGAGGCCGCCGCCGCCGAGACCGGCGTCGATGCCGAGATCATCGACCTGCGCACCCTGTTGCCGCTCGACCTCGACACCATCACCCGATCGGTTAGCAAGACCGGGCGCTGCGTGATCGTCCACGAGGCGACGCTGACCTCCGGCTTCGGCGCCGAGTTGTGCGCGCTGGTGCAGGAGCACTGCTTCTATTCACTGGAGCGGCCGATCGCCCGGGTGGCGGGATGGGATACCCCCTACCCACATGCCCAGGAATGGGACTACTTCCCCGGCCCGAAGCGGGTCGGCGAGGCGCTGCTGCAGGCGATGGAGGGCTGAGATGGGCGAGTACATCATCAAGCTGCCCGACGTCGGCGAAGGCGTGGCCGAGGCCGAACTGGTGGAGTGGAACGTCGTGATCGGCGACGTCGTGAAGGAGGACTCGATCCTCGCCAGCGTGATGACCGACAAGGCGGCGGTCGAGATCCCGTCGCCGGTCGAGGGCACGGTGCTCTGGCTCGGCGGCGAGGTCGGCGAGTCGCTGGCGGTCGGCTCGCCGCTCGTGCGCCTCGAGGTGTCGGGCGAGGGTAACGTCAGCGCCGCCAAACCCGCCACCCAGAGCAGGAAGCCGGCGGAGGCGGCGACACAGGCCGGCGACGCCCAGACCGCGCCGGAGCCGATTCCGAGGCCGAAGCCGGCCTCCCCCAGCCCGCCTGCCCGCGCCGACACGCGGCCGGCCGTCGTCGGAACGCCGCGGCGCGACGGCGGGAAGCCGCTGGCCTCGCCGGCGGTTCGCCAGCGCGCCCGGGACGCCGGGATCGACTTGCGGCAGGTGCGCGGCAGCGGTCCGGCCGGCCGCATCACCCACGAGGATCTCGACGCCTTCGCCGAGACCGGGCCGCTGGCGGGCGACGCGTCCGGGCTGCGGGCCAACACCTCCGTGCGCGAGATCAAGGTGATCGGCCTGCGCCGCCGCATCGCCGAGAAGATGGCACTGTCGAAGAGTCGGATCGCGCACATCACTTATGTCGACGAGGTCGACGTCACCGCACTGGAGGAGTTGCGCGCCCAGCTCAACCGACAGAAGCTCGATAATCAGCCGAAGCTGACCGTGCTGCCGTTCCTGATGCGGGCGATGGTCAAGGCGATCGCCGAGCAGCCGGCCATCAACGCTCATTTCGACGACGACGCCGGGGTCATCTACCAGCATGGCGGGGTACACATCGGCGTCGCCGCCCAGACCCCGACCGGCCTCGTCGTTCCGGTGGTTAGGCACGCCGAGGCCCGCGATGTCTGGAACTGCGGCGCCGAATTGAACCGGCTGGCCGACGCCGCCAAGGCTGGCACCGCCAGCCGTGACGACCTGACCGGCTCGACCATTACCATAACCTCGCTCGGCGCGATGGGCGGGCTGGTGACGACACCCGTGATCAACCATCCGGAAGTGGCGATCGTCGGCGTCAACAAGATCCAGATCCGTCCCATGTGGGACGGCAGCCAGTTCGTACCCCGCAAGATGATGAACCTGTCGTCCAGCTTCGATCACAGGGTCATCGACGGCTGGGACGCGGCGGTGTTCGTGCAGCGTATCAAGAGCCTGCTGGAATCCCCCGCCATGATCTTCATCGGAGAGGGGACGGGGCAATGAAGGACATCTCCTGCACGGTTCTGA
>CAYNFA010000582.1:0-3289 GCA_964396345.1 uncultured Thalassobaculum sp. | reverse complement strand
TGGTATCGAGCCCGGTACTTGGTCAGCAGGGCAGTCCGCCAAACGACGCCGACCGTCTTCCTCTCCGGCGCCACCGATGCCAGTCGATCGCGCCAGTGGGCGACGCGGTCGGGCGCGGGAAGCAGGTAGCCGGCTCGAGGCGCCGGTCGGTCGCGGTCACGGCGGAAGAAGCGCGGCAGGCTGCCCGCGAAGACGCAGTGGCGCAGATCGTGCCGGGCGGTCACCTCCGTGTAGTCGAAGAACTGGCCGAGCGTGTCTCCCGGTACGAGTTGCCGGGGGATAACCGTCACCGTGGGGAACGTCCGCTGCATCACCATGACGATCCGGCGGTCCACCTCGAGGACCACAGGAACCCGCACGCTCGCCAGGAGGTCCGGCAGGCAACTCAGGAAGATCACCTCGTCGCCCACGCCCTGCTCGGAGGCGACCAGGAGCGCGCCGCTTTCGGACCCCGGGCCGAGCCAAGGCGGCGGTAGCGAAAAGCGAGGCCGGAACGCGGCACGCCCGCACCGCATCTCATACAAATCCCAAGCCTCGCCGAGGTCTCCGCACACGAACTCGATCTCGGCCAGCGCGAAGGCGATATCGACGTTGCCTGGGTAGGCCAGCCTACCGCGGTGCGCGACCCTGCGGGCGACGGCGGTCCGCTCGCACTGGAATCCGGAGGAGACCAGGGTCTGCAGCGCGGCTTCCAGCGCTGGATCCAGGATGGCGGCCCGCCTCGCCGCGGCGAAGGCCGCATCGGCGTCCGCCGCGCGGTAGCGCTCGACAGCGAGGTTCGACCAGAGCCGGGCGTCGAGCGGTTTCAAGGCCACGGCCCGCCGGGCCCACTGCACGAACGCGTCGCCTTCGGCCACGGGTCCCCGACCGCTGGTCAGGCCGGAATAAAGTTCATAGGACGCTGGCGACGACACGATGCCGGATCGGGCGGCCCGGACGGCACCGTCGAAGTCGCCAACAGCCGACCGCGCCATCACCAGTTGCAGCCGGACCTCGGGATGCAGCGGTTGCTGGCGGCGCAGATCATCGAGATCGGGCAGCGCCTCGGCGAACCGACCGAGCGCGTTGAGCGCCATGGCGCGGCGCAGGCGAGCGTCGAACGATCGGGGATCGACGGCCAGAACCCGTCGGCACCACGTCAGTGACCGCTCGGGATCATGGCTCTCGCTCAACAGCGTGGCGATGTTCACGCCGGGCTCGGCGAGACGAGGGTCGCTCACCGTGGCGCGGCGAAAGGACCGGGCAGCGGCCATGCGGTCCCCCAGGGCCTTTTGAACCGCGCCAAGCCGGTTGCGGGTCGTGGCCGCCAGCGGGCGAAGCGCCACCGCACGACCCACCAGGTCGAGAGCGGCTCGATGGTCGCCCAGTTGATGACGCAGGGTGCCGTAGTAGTCGAGTACGTCGGGATGCTTCGGGATCTGCCTCAGCAGATCCTCGTAGAGAGCGGACGCCTGGAGCAGCCTCCCGCTGACATGAAGATTCACGGCGTCGTTAAAGGCCTTTGCGAGCCGCGCCGCCCTATGGTTGCAGACGGCACCGACCATCCGAGCCGGCTCCCTCGCGTCAGATGGTTTCTTCGCGAACCGCCAACTGGGCCTCCGAGCCGGCCTCCTCGCGGGACAGGCCAGGATTCAGCCCGCGCATGATCGCGCGGTTCACGGAGATCAAGGCGTCGATGTCACCCTCGCCCGAGGATACGAGATTTGTCTCTCGGGTCACCCATATTCCCAGGCTGACAATGGCGGCACGCAACTCGCGCGGCAGCATGTTGCCTTCGGTCCCGACGTCCTCGACGAACGCGTCCCAGACCTGGTTGTTCCAGTTCAGCGCGTCCATCATCTGCGCCATCCGGCGCGGATCCCGTCCGCTGCTCTCGCGAAGGTCCTTGGCCTTGATCAGGGCGGCCGTCACCTGCGCCAGCAGACGGTACTCAACGTCTCGGGGCGCGGCGGTCTGCCTGATTGTGCGCTTGTAGGCGTCATACTGGGACATGGGACACTCATCGGTCTTCGTGAGCCGCCACCAGAGCGCTCAAATTCGGGCCGCGGCCGCGGTTCTGCGAATACGACAACACCTCGGATTCATAGTTCATCAATGCTTTACAAGTCTTTAACGCCCGGTAGTACTTTGTCGCGTTGACGTCCTGTACGATGTGCAACAACGTCTTCCGAACCTCAGCAAAAGTCGTTGCCTCCATAAAATCTTCAACCAGCCTCATAAACATCGGATAGTATTTTTTACGGTCTGAGTCGTCCAAGTACATTAAAAGAATTGAGAAATAAATGCGTTTTGCCGGGGTATTAGCGTCCTCCTCTTGCATGATGTCTTTGCCGAGGAGTATCGTCGCCTCGTTCTGGAGGATGAGCGAGGCGCCCTTGTTGCCGGCGACCATGACGGCCCCGTTGACGATAAACTTCTCACCCGGCTTGATGTTGACCTTGAGCGGCATGAAGTAAGTGTCGCATGGAGCCCTCCCCTGTCAAGCCGAGCCCGCCGAAGGGCGGGCAGCCGCCACGTCGGGCATGACTGGCTCGGCCGGAATCTTCGCGAACGCGGTGTCCGCCCATCGTAGCGGGCGTGTCGACGAGGCGCTGGCTGGCTACCGGGGCGTGCTGGCGGCCGAGCCCGGGCACCTTCGGGCGCGCCACCTCCTTGGATTCGGGCTACTGCAGCGGGGAGCCGTCGCGGAGGCCGCGACGATGCTCGCCGGCTGTGTCGCCGGCTCGCCTAGCTCGCCCGATATTTGGGCGCATCTCGGGCTGGCGCTCCACGCGCTCGGACGTCGCTCGGAGGCGGAAACCGCCCTACGACGCGCCCTGGCGCTTGCCCCAACACAACTGGACGCGGCCGTGGGACTGACACAAATGACCCTCGACCTAGCCCACCCCTCGCAAGTCGGCCGTGCCGAGCGCCTGGTGCGACTCGCGCCGCTTCGAGCTGGAGGATGGCACACACTCGGCCTCGCGCACGCCTCTCGAAACCCCGGAGCATTAGTTTCGTCGACCTCCGAGCGGTGCATTAGACGCGCAGTAGCCATTGCTCCCGGCGATTATGCGGCTGTTGTTGATCTTGCCGAGACGATGAGGTTACGGCGCGATCCCATTGAGGCCGCCCGAATCGCCCGACGGGCAATTTGGCTGCGTCTGGATTCGGCGCCGGCGCGGGTGACGCTGGCGGCGGCGCTGATCGAGTTGGACCGAGTCGACGCAGCCGATCGGACGGCCCGGTCGGCCGCCACACTGGCGCCTGAATCGGCCAATGCCTATGGCAACTGGGCGCAATGCCAATA
>CAYNFA010000581.1:0-3291 GCA_964396345.1 uncultured Thalassobaculum sp. | reverse complement strand
CCGACACCCTGTTCAGCTTCACCACCACCCGCGACCCCGGGTTCCGGTTCGCCAACGGCCAGTTCACCATGATCGGCCTCGAGGTCGACGGAAGGCCGCTGCTGCGCGCCTATTCGATGGCGAGCGCCAACCACGAGGACCGGCTGGAGTTCCTCAGCATCAAGGTGCCGGACGGCCCGCTGACCTCGCGCCTGCAGCACCTCAAGGAGGGTGATCGCATCCTGGTCGGCCGCAAGCCGACCGGCACGCTGGTGCAGGACAACCTGCTGCCCGGCCGCAACCTGTTCCTGATCGGCACCGGCACCGGCCTGGCGCCGTTCCTCAGCCTGATCAAGGATCCCGAGAGCTACGAGCGCTATGAGCGGGTGGTGCTGGTGCACGGCTGCCGAAAGGTCGCCGAGCTGGCCTACGGCGAGTGGATCGCCGACGAGTTCCCGCGCGACGAGCTGCTCGGCGACTATGTGCGCGAGAAGCTTCTGTACTACCCGACGGTGACCCGCGAGCCGTTCCGCCACCGCGGCCGGATCACCGACCTGATCACCACCAACCGCCTGACCGACGACCTCGGCCTGCCGATGCTCGACCCCGAGCGCGACCGCGCCATGCTGTGCGGCAGCCCGGGCATGCTGAAGAACCTCAAGGCGATCCTGGAGGACCTCGGCTTCGTCGAGGGCAGCGGCAACAACCCCGGCTCCTACGTCATCGAGCGGGCGTTCGTGGAACGCTGACCGGCGGCGGAGGAGCGCCGGCGGGTCCGGCGATCCGTGCCATCATCAGCTATGGATTTAACTGCCTCGCCCCCCTCACCCGGCGACCCGGCCACCGGCCCGCTCGGAGCCCTCCAGGCCGCCGCCGTCACCGGCGCCGAGGCCGTCGTGCTGGTGGCGATGCTGGCCGTCGGCCTCGTCATCCTCGCCTACACGGTGCGCACCGGGGTGCCGCCGATGCCGACCCGTCCGGGCACACGGGCGGCGCTGCTGCGCCAGTTGCCACGGGCGGTCGACGGCACGGTCTACGACCTCGGCTCGGGCTGGGGCGGGCTGGCGCTGGCGCTGGCCGACCGCTACCCCGGCAACCCGGTGGTCGGGATCGAGCTGTCGCCGGTGCCGTGGCTGTTCGCGCGGCTGCGCCACGCCCTGCGGCCGCGCCCGAACCTGGTCTACCGGCGCGCCGACCTGCTGGCCGAGCCGCTCGGCGATGCCGGCGCCGCCGTCTGCTACCTGATGCCGTCGGTGATGCGCCGGCTCGGCCCGAAACTGACGGCCGAGTTGCGGCCGGGCACGGTGGTGGTGTCGTACAGCTTCGCGTTCGACGGCTGGCCGCCGGAAATCGTGGCGGTCGACGCCGAATCCGGCCCGGAGCCGATCTACCGCTACCGGGCCGGCGGTGCCGCCGGGCGGGTGCCGGCCTGACGGTACGACCTGGCGCTACCCCCCTGCCGCCCGGCTCAGCCGTCGCGCCTGGCCTGGGCGACGTTCGCCGCTTGGCGCTGGCGGCCGAGTTCGGCAGGGCGGACCAGATCCTCGGCCCGTCGGTTCGGGGTGCTGCGCATGCCGTGGTGGGCGTGGCGGGTGTTGAAGTCGGGGCCTTCGGGCTCGGCCGCCCGCTTCAGAGCCAGCGCGCGGCGGGAATTGGCGACCTGGTCGGCGTGGCCGGACATCCGCCGCCGGCGCCCGGCCTCGGTGTTCAGGCGCCGCACCGCCATCGCCAGCACCGTCAGCTTGAGGCGCGAGCCGGCATCCTCGCGCGACGGCTCCGCCCCCCTGGGGGCCGCCTTGCCGCGCATCTCGCGCCGCCGCTGTTGCGCCTGGCTCTTGGCCTTGTCGCGCCGGTCACGGACCAGCTTCACCAGTTTGGACAGCTCGGAATCCGGCAGTTCCTGCAGCTCCGGGTGATGCGACCGCTCGACCAGTTCGCGCTCGTCGGAATCCAGAGCCCGGGCCTCTTCCTTGCGGGTGACCGCCATGCGTGCGCTCCTCTCGTTGGTTCCCCCCGCAAGATGTCGGCGTTTGGCACCCGAGGAAATGGGTGGCGACGGGGCGATTTGCACCCCCGGCGGTGATCCGGGCACCAACCGACTCCAGAACACGACGGCGAGGCACCCGGCCCCGTGACAAGCCAGCCAACACGCGCCGAATATATTATTAGTTGATCTGAATCATATCAACCACCACCGAACAGGGTACTGTGCGCAACGGGGTGCGATAGTCTGCGAGCACGTGGAGATATCATGCGCGAGAGAGCGCCGCATCCTGACATCGCGCATGAGTCGAACCCTGACTGGACACATCAGCACTTCGAACTTGTGGATTCCATTCTGGTCGGGGTCGGGCCCGACAGCCGGGTGCGGCGCGTCAACCGGAAAGGCTGCGAGGCCCTCGGCTATCCGCTCGGGGAAATGGTCGGCCGTAACTGGTTTGACGACTTCGTGCCTGCACGCGTGCGCGGAAGGGCACGGCAGGTGTTCAACCTATTCAGGGACGGGGCCAGGGAGGCACCGGAGCATTGCGAAACTCCAATCCTCTGCCGGGACGGGTCCGAGCGGATCATCGCCTGGCGAAACGCCGTGCTGCTGGATGAGGCGGGCCAAATCGTCGAGGTCGTGGCGTCGGGGGAGGATGTCACCGACAAGCGCCGCGCCGAGGCCGATTTGCGGGCAAGCGAGACGCGTTTCCGCGCGACCTTCGAGCAGGCGGCGGTCGGAATGGCGCATGTTGGACCCGGTGGCCGGTTCCTGCGGCTGAACCGGAAGCTGTGCGAGATTACTGGTTACGACCGAGCCGAACTCCGGGCCCGGACGTTCCAGGACATAACGCATCCCGACGACCTCGAGGCGGACCTGTCTCAGGCGCGCGCCCTCCACGCCGGCGACATTCCGTTCTACAGCATGGAAAAGCGCTACATCCGCAAGGACGGCTCGACGGTGTGGGTCAACCTGACCGGGTCTGTGGTTCGCGACGCCCAGGGTAAGCCCGACTATTTCATCGCCGTGGTTGAGGACATTGGCCTCCGCAAGCAGGCCGAAGCGCTGCGCTCCAACGAGGCGCTGCAGCGCATGGCGCTGTCGGCCGCGAACGCCGGCGCCTGGGAGTGGTATCCGGAGACCGGCGCTCAGGTCTGGTCGCCGGAAACCTACAACCTCTACGGACTGGACCCGAACAGGGAACCGCCCGGTTTCGACGAATGGCTGGCACGCTGCGTCGTTCCGGAAGACCGCGCGAAGGTGCAGGCGTGCCGCCACGGGGCCGGCAACGACGCCGGCGAATACCGGCTCGAGTTCCGATCGCGCCA
>CAYNFA010000580.1:0-3298 GCA_964396345.1 uncultured Thalassobaculum sp. | reverse complement strand
TGGCACCCTTGATGCCGTCAGGGGGCCGTCCACCCATCACCCCGGACGGGCGCGCATCGCGCGGCCGAGCCGGGGGCCATGGCGCGACGGGGGTTGGCCGGTGACAGCCGTGGCCGGGTGCAGCCCGGACGCCGCCCTTGCGGGGCCGGCGCTGGCGCGTTAAGTAACCGCCGTCGAAGACCATTGCAGGCGAACCGATGCGCCGCTCGCGTGAACTGACTAGCCGGCCGTCTCGGACGAACACCGTCTGAGGCGGCATCCTTTATCCGGGCCGGCAACCGCCGGGCCGATCGGCCTCCTGTCAGTTCAACGCACCGAGTCGAGACACGCCATGCCCGCCATCACGCTTCCCGACGGTTCCGTCCGTTCCTATCCCGAGCCGGTGACGCCCGCCGAGGTCGCCGCCGACATCGGCCCGGGCCTCGCCAAGGCGGCCTTCGTCGCCAAGGTCGACGGCCACTTCGTCGACCTCGACCGCCCGATCGACCGCGACGCCCAGCTGGCGCTGGTGACCCGCAAGGACGAGGCGGCGCTCGAGCACATCCGCCACGACTGTGCCCACGTCCTGGCCGAGGCCGTGCTGGAACTGTACCCGGACGCCCAGGTCACGATCGGCCCGTCGATCGAGAACGGCTTCTATTACGACTTTCACCGCGCCACGCCGTTCACCCCGGACGATCTCGAGACGATCGAGAAGCGCATGCAAGACATCGTCGACCGCGACGAGCGCATCGTGCGCGAGGAGTGGACCCGCGACCAGGCGGTCGCCCACTACAAGGTGACCAACGAGCCCTTCAAGGTCGAGCTGGCCGAGGCGATCCCCGAGGGCGAGATCATCAGCTTCTACCGCCAGGGCGGCTTCCTCGACCTGTGCCGCGGGCCGCACGGGCCGTCGACCAAGGGCGTCGGGCACGCCTTCAAGCTGATGAAGGTGGCGGGCGCCTACTGGCGCGGCGACAGCAGCAAGCCGATGCTGCAGCGCATCTACGGAACGGCCTTCGCCGACCAGAAGCAGCTCGACGCCTACCTGCACATGCTGGAGGAGGCCGAGAAGCGCGACCATCGCCGGCTCGGGCGCGAGCTCGACTTGTTCCACGTCCAGGAGGAGGCGGTCGGCTCGGTGTTCTGGCACCCCAAGGGTTGGACCCTGTACCGGGTGATAGAGACCTACATCCGCAACCGGCTCGACGAGGGCGGCTACCGCGAGATCAAGACGCCGCAGTTAATCGACCGGGCGCTGTGGGAGGCCTCGGGGCACTGGGAGAAGTTCCGCGAGAACATGTTCACGGCCAACGCCGACGACGACAAGGTGCTGGCGCTGAAGCCGATGAACTGCCCGGGCCACGTCCAGGTCTACAAGCAGGGTCTGAAGTCGTACCGCGACCTGCCGCTGCGGCTCGCCGAGTTCGGCGCCTGCCACCGCAACGAGCCGTCGGGCGCGCTGCACGGCATCATGCGGGTGCGCGCCTTCACCCAGGACGACGCCCACATCTTCTGCACCGAGGACCAGATCACCTCGGAGAGCATCCGGTTCTGCGACCTGCTGAAGAGCGTCTACCGCGACTTCGGCTTCGAGGACGTCCGGATCAAGTTCTCCGACCGGCCACCGGTCAGGGCCGGCGAGGACGCGGTGTGGGACCGTGCCGAGGGGGCGCTGCGGGCGGCCTGCGACGCCGCCGGGCTGGAGACCACGCTGAACCCGGGCGAGGGCGCGTTCTACGGCCCGAAGCTGGAGTTCGTGCTGCGCGACGCCATCGGCCGCGACTGGCAGTGCGGCACCCTGCAGGTCGACTTCGTGCTGCCGGAGCGGCTCGACGCCGAGTACGTCGGCGAGGACGGCGCGCGGCACCGCCCGGTCATGCTGCACCGGGCGATCTTCGGCTCGATGGAGCGCTGGATCGGCATCCTGATCGAGCAGCACGCCGGGCGGTTCCCGCTGTGGCTGTCGCCGCTGCAGGTGGTGGTCGCCACCATCACCAACGACGCCGACGGCTACGCCGCCGAGGTCGCGGCGGCCTGCAAGGCGGCCGGGCTGCGTGTCGCGATGGACCGCCGCAACGAGAAGATCAACTACAAGATCCGCGAGCATTCCGAGGCCAAGGTCCCGGCCATCCTGGTGGTCGGCGCCCGCGAGGCCGAGGCGCGCAGCGTCGCCGTCCGGCGGCTCGGCGGTCAGGCGCAGGAAGTGCTTGCCTTGACCGACGCCGTTCATAGACTCAAGATCGAGGCTTCTCCGCCGAGCGGACAGGCGTAACCATCATAAGGAGACGACCCCATAGCCAGACCCCCCTTCAACGCCGCGCCGCCGTCCAAGGACGGTCCGCGCGTCAACCGTGAAATCAACGTGCGCAGCGTTCGCTGTGTCGGCCCCGACGGCGAGATGATCGGCGTGTTGAGCCTGCACGAGGCGCTCGCGCAGGCTGAGCAGTTCGGCCTCGATCTGGTCGAGGTGTCGCCGAACGCCGATCCGCCGGTCTGCAAGATCCTTGACTTCGGGAAGTTCAAGTACGAAGCCCAGAAGAAGAAGAACGAGGCCAAGAAGAAGCAGAAGGTCATCGAGGTCAAAGAGATCAAGATGCGCCCGAACATCGACGATCACGATTACCAGACCAAGATGCGGGCCGTGAACCGGTTCCTCGAGGAAGGCGACAAGGTCAAGCTGACCATGCGTTTCCGGGGTCGCGAGATGGCGCACCAGGAGATTGGCCTGGACGTGCTGAAGCGGGTGCAGGACGACCTTGGCGAAGTTGCCAAGGTGGAGTCGCACCCCAAGCTCGAAGGCCGCCAGATGATCATGGTGGTCGCGCCGCGCTGACCCGACGGTGAGCGGGAGCGCGCTTCCGCTCGCGACATGAGATGCCCGAACGGCCCGGAGCGACGCTGCGGGCCGTTCGCCGTTCGGGGCTCCCCGCCAGCCGCCCCTACAGCCACGTCCCCGCGAGAGTCACCGGCGCGGCTCCGAGGCCGAGCTTGAATCGGGTGACGCCGGGCATCGAGGCGTCGAGGCCGCCGAGGTCCAGCCAGCGCACGCCGGCGTCGGCGAGGCGTTCGATCCCGGCCCACAGCAGGAGATTGTGGGCGTGGGCGGCGCGGCCGTCCGGCCCGGTCCACGCGAGATAGTAGGTGGCGGCGTCGCCGTGGCGCAGGAACTGCACGCCGGCCAGCGGCTCCGAGCCGCGCTCGGCCAGCAGCACCAGCGCGTCCTGGGGACGCGGGGCGAGCATCGCGAGGGCGGCGGCGAAGGCGCCGGTAGGGCCGCCGAAGCGTCGCCGGCGGCGGTGCTGGTCGTGGCGTTCGG
>CAYNFA010000579.1:0-3303 GCA_964396345.1 uncultured Thalassobaculum sp. | reverse complement strand
CGCGATGCCTTCGCGCTCCAGCGCCTGATGCATGGTCTTGATGATGTCGCCGCGTGTGCCCAGCTCGCGGAGCATTGGTTCGGCCCGGGCCGATATCGTCCAGATGCCCGGCGTGCGCTCGGTGGCCAGCCCCATGCGCTCCAGCTTGCGGGCACGGTTAATCAGCAGCGCCCGGTTCTGCCGCATGGTCTCGGCCATGTCCTTGTCGGGGCGAAGGTCGGCGAACTCGTTGCTGGCCTGCTGCCCGGCGATCAGCATCCGGTCGAGCCGGGTGAACCGCTCGGCGTCCACCTCGCGCTCAAGCTGGCGGCTGACTTCCTGCTCGGTCTGGCGGCCCAGCTCCAACGTGACGATCTCGCTTGCCCGCTCGCGAATGCCGTGGGCGATATAGTCCCCGGCGATGTCGAGACGCTTGCCGTCATCGGTGACGCCACGAAGGAGGATGTGGGTGTGCGGGTGGCCGGTGTTATGGTGATCGACCGCGATCCAGTCGAGCTTCGTTCCCAGGTCGGATTCCATCTGCGCCATCAGGTCGCGGGTCGTCTGCCGCAGGTCGGACAGCTCGACGCCTTCCTCTGCCGACACGATGAAACGGAACTGATGCCGATCCTCGCGGCACCGGTCGAGGAAGGCCGGACCATCAGCGATGTCCTGGCCGGCGGAATAGACTTGGCCCTTCTCGCCGTCGCGGGTCACGCCATCGCGCTCCAGATAGCGAAGATGCGCGTCCACGGCCTTGGCGCTGACGAACTGCCGCCCGCGCGCCGCCCCACGCTGCGGATTGAGCTTCACGATCCGCGCCTTCACCGCCACCCGCCGCGACCGGGTGCGGACCCCGCCCGCCTCACGGCTCCACCCGTTCCGGCCCTTCAACTCGGCCGCGGTCTGAGCGCCCCGGCCCCGCGCATTGCATCGCCCGCTTCCCTTCCCGGTGCCGGCCGGACGATTGGGGTTGCCGCCAGCTCGACGGATAGCCTGATGCACCTCGCCGATGAAGGTCTTTGGCCGCGCTCGCACGGGGCGCGGGCGCGCCGTCCGGGCAGCGCCTGCGCCACGGTCGCGGACCTTGCCGGGGCGAATGCGGAAGCTGTCTTCGTCGTTCGACATTACCCGACGATGAGCGTCGGTATCGGCAATGCAAGCGAGCAAAACGTAGTGTGGTGGCGTGGCGCGTAGATACTTGCAGCCGGCGGCGAACGGCGGAACGACAATAGCTGCACCTCGCGAGTGGCACCCAGTTCGCTATTGAAAACACTGGATGAAATGGCAAGGGTGCCACCGGCGCACCTTGCAATCGGGCTGACGGGGCTCCAAAAAACAATGTGCAGACAGATACTTAGGAACGAAGTTCCGGCAGCGAGGAATCTCGCTTTATCTTGCCGTCACCTTCACTTCCGCAAATCAGCCCCGAAACCCCGCCGGACGCCCATGCCCCGCCAGCACCAGCACCCAAAAGCATCGCTTGGTGAAAAGAGCCATTTCGTCCTAAATGGACGCATGGATTGCCACGGGATTCGACCATGAAAACCATGTCAGCGCGGGAAGCGAAGAACGGTTTTGGCCTGATGATCGACACGGCGCGTGCAGAGCCGGTGCTGATCGAGAAGCACGGGCGCGGCGTGGTGGTGGTCGTCTCCGTGGAGGAATATGGACGGTTGAGATCCGCGAAACCGGGCGCGCCGCCGCAGCCTGGCGGCGACGGTTTGCGCCAGAAGCGAGGGGAACAAAATGGCTGATCAGGCGCAGAGGGACCAGTTCATCGCGGCACTGACGGAGCTTGGCGGCTCCGCCGGCAACGGACGTTTGCGTGAAATCTTGGCTTGTGATGAAGCGACCTATGTTGCGGTGAAAGCTGCGCTCATTGTCGACGGACTGGTAACGTCGGGACGCGGCCGTGGCGGCTCCGTGTCGCTCGCCGCTGCCGCAGACGCAGCGGTCGTGGAGGCCGCGCCAGCGCCCTCGCGTGAAAAATCTGCGCGCACCCGCAGCAATGGTAGCGGCGGCAATCTTGGCTTCGAGGCCGATCTCTTCAAGGCTGCCGACAAGCTGCGCGGCAACTTGGAGCCGTCCGACTACAAGCACGTCGCGCTCGGCCTGATATTCCTCAAGCACATTTCCGATAGCTTCGAGGCCAAGCGCACCGAGCTGCTGGCCGATTATCCTGACGGCGCCGAAGACCCGGACGAATACTCTGCCGAAAACGTCTTCTGGGTGCCGAAGGAAGCGCGCTGGTCGCATCTTCAGGCAAACGCAAAACAGCCGTCGATTGGAAAGATGATCGACGAGGCGATGATCGCCATCGAGAAGCGCAACGAAACCCTGAAAGGCGTGCTGCCGAAGGACTATGCCCGGCCCGCGCTCAATGCGGTGATGCTCGGCGAACTGATCGATCTGATTTCCGGCATCGCTCTCGGCCAGGAAAAGGGCGAGGCGCGCGACGTGCTCGGCCGCGTCTATGAATATTTCCTCGGCCAGTTCGCCGGTTCAGAAGGCAAGCGCGGCGGCGAGTTTTATACGCCACGCTCGGTCGTGCGCGTCATGGTCGAGATGATCGAGCCCTACAAGGGCCGCGTCTATGATCCGTGCTGCGGATCGGGCGGCATGTTCGTTCAATCCGAGAAGTTCGCCTTGGAGCACGAGGGCCGGATCGGCGACATCGCCATCTATGGCCAGGAGTCAAACTACACGACGTGGCGGCTCTGCAAGATGAACCTCGCCGTGCGTGGCATCGACGCCGACATCAAATGGAACAGCGAGGGCAGTTTCCACAAGGACGAGCTGCGCGATCTGAAGGCCGATTTCGTCCTCGCCAATCCACCCTTCAACATCTCCGATTGGGGCGGCGACCGGCTGCGCGAGGATGTGCGCTGGAAATACGGCATCCCACCCGCTGGCAATGCCAACTTCGCATGGGTGCAGCATATCGTGCATCACCTCGCCCCTGCGGGTGTGGCGGGGGTGGTGTTGGCCAATGGCTCGATGTCGTCCACGCAGAACGGCGAAGGCGATATCCGGCGCGCGCTGATCGAGGGCGCGAACGGCGCGCCCGGCGTCGTTGATTGCATGATCGCCCTGCCGGGACAGCTTTTCTATTCGACGCAGATTCCAGTCTGTCTCTGGTTTCTCGCGCGCGACAAGTCGAACGGCATCGCCCGCAACGCCAAGCTGCGCGACCGGCGGGGCGAGATCCTGTTCATCGACGCACGCAAGCTCGGCCATATGGTGGACCGCACGCGCAAGGAATTCTCGGACGCCGACATCGACAAGATCACGCGCGCCTATCACGCTTGGCGCGGTGAAGGC
>CAYNFA010000578.1:0-3304 GCA_964396345.1 uncultured Thalassobaculum sp. | reverse complement strand
CCACCGCCCCGCGCACCACCCCGGCGTGGGCGTCGGCGGCCGGCGGCACCGCCAGCCAGACCAGCCCGCCCGCCCAGTCGTAGTAGTAGTCGACGCCCTCGATCTCGGCGCGGATCGCCATCACCACCGCCGGACCGGCCATCGGCGGCACCGACAACCGCCACACGGCGCGCTCGAACGGGGCGATCAGCGGTTCGACGTCGCGCACGGCGCGCCACAGGTCGCGGCTCTGATAGCCGTCGACGGCGCCCAGCGCGCCGCCGAACCCGGCGAGTTCGGCCTCAAGCGCCGTCGCGCGCGCCGCCACCGACGGCCCGAAGCCCTCCAGCCGGATGCAGGTGGCGGGCCCCGCGATCTCGCCCGCACCGAGGCCGATCGGCAGGTGCGCGGCCGACGACACCTCGTGCGGCGAGCCGAGCGCCGCGCTCATCGCCCGCACCGCCGTCTCCTCGTCGAGCCCCCCGATCACCAGCGTGGTCTCGGTCTCCGGGGCCGGAAGCACCTTGAACGTCAGTTCGGTCAACGCGGCGAGCGTGCCCCAGGAGCCGGTGACGATCTTCGAGAGATCGTAGCCGGTGACGTTCTTGACCACCCGTCCGCCCGACTTCACGGTCTCGCCGCGTCCGGTGACCGCCGAGAAGCCCAGCAGGTGGTCGCGGGCCGCCCCCGCCTTGATGCGGCGCGGTCCGGCGAGGTTGCAGGCGAACACCCCGGCGATCGACCCGGCCCCGGCTTCGCCGCCGAGCAGGGGCCCGAAATCCATCGGCTCGAACGCCAGCATCTGGCGGTGCCCGGCGAGCGCCGCCTCGATCTCGGCGAGCGGCGTTCCCGGGCCGGCCCGGCAGACCAGTTCCTCCGGCTCGTACAGGGTGATGCCCCACAGCCCCGACAGGTCGAGGGTGTGGGCGGTCTGCAGCGGCCGGCCGACGGCGCGCTTGGTGGCGCGCGACACGATCTCGATCGGCGCCTCGGCCGACACCGCCCAGGCGACGATGTCCTGGACCTGGGCGGCGGTATCGGGCCGGAAGCTGTCGGTCATCGGCCCACCCCCGGAAAGCCGCCGCTTGCATGGGACGTCACCCCACGTCCGGAATGACGGCAGGGGCGAGAGGGCCGCCCGGCGCGATCCCCTCTCATCAACGTCACCCCGGACCGGATCGCCGGAGGCGAGACGGAGCCGGGGCCCACCCACCGCTCCGGCGCCCGTCGCACCGAGGGTCCCGGATCGGCCGCGCTCGCGCGCGTCCGTCCGGGATGACGACAGGGGTGGGAGGGGCCCACCCGCCGCTCCGGCGCCCGACGGGCGGGTGTGCGCTTCGTGCCCATCAGAACCGCGGCAGGTCGGGGAACGGCAGTTGGCCGCGCTGGACGTGCATGCGCCCGAGTTCGGCGCAGCGGTGCAGGGTCGGGAACACCTTGCCCGGGTTCAACAGGCCCTTGGGGTCCCAGGCGCACTTCACGCGCTGCTGCTGGGCCAGGTCGATCTCGGTGAACATGGTCTCCATCAGGTCGCGCTTCTCGACCCCGACGCCGTGCTCGCCGGTGAGGACGCCGCCGAGCTCGACGCAGGCGCGCAGGATGTCCGAGCCGAACGCCTCCGCCCGCTCCAGCTCGCCCGGCTGGTTGGCGTCGAACAGGATCAGCGGGTGCAAATTGCCGTCGCCGGCGTGGAACACGTTGGCGACCCGCAGGCCGTACTGCTCGCTCATCCGGGTCATGCGCGACAGGATCTCGGGCAGCTGGCGGCGCGGAATGGTGCCGTCCATGCAGTAGTAGTCGGGCGAGATCCGCCCGACCGCCGGGAACGCCGCCTTGCGTCCGGCCCAGAAGGCGTTGCGCTCATCCTCGCTGACCGACACCCGGACCGAGGTCGCCCCGTGGGCCGCCGCGATGGCGCGCACGCGCTCGATCAGGAAATCGACCTCGACCTCCGGGCCGTCCAGTTCGACGATCAGCAGCGCACCGGCGTCGCGCGGGTAGCCGGCGTTCACGAAATCCTCGGCGGCGTTGATCGCCGGCCCGTCCATCATCTCCATGCCGCCCGGCACGATGCCGGCGCCGATCACCGCGGCGACGCACAGCCCCGCCTCCTCGCTGCTCCCGAAGCCGACCAGCACCGCGCGCGCGGTCGCCGGCTTGCGCAGGATCCGGACGGTCACCTCGGTCACCACCGCCAGCATCCCCTCCGAGCCGGTCAGCAGGCCGAGCAGGTCGTACCCCTCGGAGTCCAAGTGCTTGCCGCCGAGGCGCAACACCTCACCCTCGATCGTCACCATTTCGACGCCGAGCAGGTTGTTGGTGGTCAGGCCGTACTTCAGGCAGTGCACGCCGCCGGAGTTCTCCGCCACGTTGCCGCCGATCGAGCAGGCGATCTGCGAGGACGGGTCAGGCGCGTAATAGAATCCGCGATCCTGCACGGCGTGGGTGATGCCGAGGTTGGTCACCCCAGGCTGCGCGGTCACCGTGCGGTTGGCGTAGTCGATGTCGAGGATGCGGTTGAACTTGCCGAGCCCAAGCAGCACGCCATCCGCGAGCGGCAGCGCCCCGCCCGACAGCGAGGTGCCGGACCCGCGCGGAACAACCTTCACGCCGTTGGCGTGGCAGTACGCCAGGATCGCCGAGACCTGGGCGGTGGTCTCCGGCAGAACGACCACCATGGGCAGTTGGCGGTAGGCGGTCAGGCCGTCGGATTCATAGGGACGCATTTCGCGGTCATCGGCGATCACGCCCTCACCGGGGACGATCGCCCGCAGCCCGGCAACGATCTCGCTGCGGCGCTCCAGCACCGCGCGGTCCGGCTCCGGCATCCTCATCGGCGGTCTCCCCGGTCGATCCGACCAAGCGGGCGGCACCAGACGATTCCGGCCCGCCGGACTACCTTGCCTGACGGATCGGGCATTTCAAACCACAGCGGGGTGATCGGCACCAGCAGCTTGTGCCGGACACGCGAAAGGCGGCGCGACGAAGCCGTCGGCCGCCTGTATCCGCGGATGCAGCGGTCAGGGTCGAGCTCGCGGGCGGCGCCGACCACGCCGTCCCGCGCGCGGATCAGCCCTGCCGCGCCTTGAAGCGCGGATTGGTCTTGTTGATGACGAAGACGCGCCCCTTGCGGCGGATGATGCGGCAATCCTTGTGCCGCTTCTTCAACGTCTTCAGAGAGTTGGCAACGCGCATCGGAAGTCCCCGGTATCTCGAAGAGCGCGGAAGCTACTCAGGCCGCGAGCCCATGTCAACATTCCATGGATGGTTCGCCAGGGCAATTGGGTGAAAGAGCGCGTGACAGTCAGGTGAAGCTCTGAATCGA
>CAYNFA010000577.1:0-3309 GCA_964396345.1 uncultured Thalassobaculum sp. | reverse complement strand
CGAGACGCCGGGCTGGCGCCGGGCGCTGCTCATGGGCCTGGTCTTCGGCGTCACCACGTCGGCCGTGATGATCGATCCGGTGGTGATCGCGCCCGGGGCGGTTTTCGACCCGCGCGGAGGCCCCGCGATGCTCGCCGGCGTCTACGGCGGGCCGCTGGCGGCGCTGGTCACCGCGGCCCTCGGTTCGGCGACCCGTCTCTGGATCGGCGGCGCCGGGGCGCCGGGCGGCGTCGTCGGTTTTGCGGTCTACGCGGCGGTCGGGCTCGCCGCGCGCTGGTACTTCCGGCGCCGCAGCCTGCGGCCGACGGCGCCGCGCCTGCTCGCCCTGTCGCTGGCCGGCACGCTGCTGGTCCTGCCGACGTTTTTCATGCACTCGGAGTGGCAGACCGGGGTCACCATCCTGACTCGCGCCTGGTGGATGCTGATCGCCTGCAACGTGGCCGGGGTGATGGTGCTCGGGACCCTTCTGGAGCAGGACTGGCGCCGCCGGCAGCTGGAGCAGAAGTTGCGCGAGAGCGACTCCCGCAGCCGCGCCGCCGCCGAGGCCAAGACCCGCTTCCTGGCGTCCATGAGCCATGAGATACGCACCCCGATGAACGCCGTCGTCGGATTCGCCCACCTGTTGCGGGACTCCAGCCTCGACACCTTCCAGCGTCGCTGCACCGACCAGATCCGCGACGCCGCAGCCGGCCTGCTGCGGATCATCGACGACATCCTGGACTACGCGAAGATCGAAGCAGGCCGAGTGACGCTCGATACCCAGGCGACCGACGTGGCGGCGCTGGTCGAGGGCTGCCGGGAGATGCTGCTGCCCCAGATCGAAGCCAAGGGGATCGGCTGCACGCTCGACCTGCCGGGCGACCTGCCGGCCGCCATCGAGGCCGATCCGGTGCGGCTGCGCCAGGTGCTGCTGAACCTGCTGGGCAACGCCGTCAAGTTCACCGATTCCGGGCGGATCGCGATCGCTGTGCGGTTCGAGCCGGCGGTAACGGAGGCGGTGCCGGGGGCGGTGCCGGCCCGATCGGGAGATCTGCGGATCCGGATTGCCGACACCGGGATCGGCATGACGCCGGAGGAGCGCGACCAACTGTTCAGCCCGTTCGTCCAGGGCCAGCACATCGGCCGCGGCGGCACCGGGCTCGGGCTCGTCATCAGCCGGATGCTGATCGAGGCAATGGGCGGCAGCCTTACCCTCGAAACCGCCCCGGACGAGGGCACCGCGGTGGCCGTGCGGATCCCGGTCAGGATCGCCGACACCACGCCCGCGTCGGTCTTGCCGGCGGCCGCTCCTGGCCGGCCCGCCGCCCTGCGTGTCCTGGTGGCGGAGGATGTGGCCCTGAACGCCGAGATGCTGCAGGTCACGCTCGAGCAGGCCGGGCACCGGGTCCAGGTCGTGACCGACGGGCGCCAGGCGGTCGACGCCGTGGGGGGCGGGGCGTTCGACGTGGTCCTGATGGATGTCCAGATGCCGGAGATGGACGGTATCGCGGCGACCCGGGCGATCCGCGCCATGCCGGCGCCAGACGGCGCCATTCCGATCATTGCCCTGACAGCCTACGCGTCGCGCGACGACCTCAGGAGTTGCCTCGACGCCGGCATGAACGACTTCCTCACCAAGCCGCTGGAGCGCGCCAAGCTGATCGACGCCCTCGACCGCTGGGGCGGCACGGGCGGCGGCGCCAAAGGCACGCCGGTGGGCGGGGTCGTCCGAGGCGCCGACCACACCATGGGCGAGAACGTCGATCGGGTGGGCGAACTGCTGGCGAGGCTCCAGGACGTCGACCGGAGCGATCGCCAAGCCGTCGGCGCGATGGCCAACAGCCTCATGGAGGCCGCCGGCAGCGTCGGGTTCGATGCCGTCGCCCATCACGCCCGCCGGCTGGCCGCGGCGTCCCCCGGCGCCAGCGCCGAAGCCTTGAGCGCCCTGATCGAGGACACCGCCGACGCCGGCCGCCGGACGCTCGACGGGTTCCGCCAGACCCTCGGCGGCGAAGGCCGTTGACAGCAGGCCGTCACCCGCCATTCTGCCGGGCATGGAGACGGTCTGGGGAACCACGGTTGCGGTCGACGGTCGGGCGGTGCTGCTGCGCGGGCCGTCGGGCGCCGGAAAGTCCGACATCGCCTTGCGGTTGATCGACGCTGGCGCCGGCCTGGTCTCCGACGACCGCACCGAGCTGGTCCGGGAGGGCGACCGTCTGGTCGCGCGGGCCCCCGAGGCTCTGAGGAATCGCCTGGAGGTCAGGGGAATCGGGATCGTTACCATACCCACGGTTTCGCGGGCCCCGCTGGTCCTGGTGGTCGACCTGGTGCCGGCCGAGCAGGTGCCGCGCCTTCCTGATCCAGGGCGTTGGAGCCACGCCGGTGTGTCGGTCCCGCTGATCGTGCTCACCGCGTTCGAGGCCTCGACGCCGGCGAAGGTCCGGCTGGCCGTGCGCATGGTCACCGACGAGTAGCGAACAACGTGTCCGACGATCACCCAACTGGTGGCAGCACGACGCCCCAACCGGCAGCAGGTCCGGCCATCGCCGGGCGCTCGCTGGTTGTCCTGGTCACCGGGTTGAGCGGCGCCGGCCGTACGTCGACGCTCAAGGTCCTGGAGGACGAGGGATTCGAGGCGGTCGACAACCTGCCGCTGTCGCTGCTGCCGATGCTGCTGGCGCCGGTGCGTCCCGAAGACGCGGCCGACCCGGACCGGATGGCGGCGCGGGTGGCGGTCGGCGTCGACCTCAGGACGCGTGGCTTCGATCAGCGCCTGCTGCTCGAACAGCTGGCGGCGCTCCGGGCGCGGGCCGACCTCGACCTGCGGGTGGTGTATCTCGACTGCGACGATTCCGTTTTGATCCGGCGCTTCACCGAGACCCGCCGTCGGCACCCCCTGGCTACCGACCGGCCGATCGCCGACGGCATCCGGATCGAGCGCGACATCATGATGCCGCTGCGGGAGTCGGCCGACGTCGTCCTCGACACCACGGCAATGACCCTGGCGAGCTTCCGCCAGGCGCTGGTCGGGGCGCTGGCGCTCGCCGGTGGGCGCCGGATGACGGTCACCATCCTGTCGTTCGCCTTCCGCGGCGGGCTGCCGCGCGAGGCCGACCTGGTGTTCGACGTCCGTTTCCTCGACAACCCGCACTACCGGCAGGATCTGAGGCCGCGCGACGGCCGCGACCCGGAGGTCGCCGCCTATGTCGAAGCCGACCCGGACTTCGCGCCGTTCCTGGCCGGGCTGAAGGGCCTGCTGTCGCCGCTGCTGCCGCGCTACGAGCGCGAAGGCAAGAGCTACCTGACGATCGCCGTCGGCTGCACCGGTGG
>CAYNFA010000576.1:0-3326 GCA_964396345.1 uncultured Thalassobaculum sp. | reverse complement strand
CCACTCCCCGGCGGTTCCCGTGCCGCCGCCGACGGCCGCCCCGGCGGCGTTTTCCGGGCGATCCGAAGACCGGCCTGGGAAGTTAGGCTTTGACATGGGTTCCTGAACGTGGATATTGCGCCGCCACGCCGCCCTCAGGGTGATTCTGCGGGCGCGATAACGTCGGATAGACGCGGAGCTGCGACGGTGGTCAAGCCGGAATGGGGAATTAAGCGCCTCTGCCAATCTTGCGGAGCACGCTACTACGACTTCCTGCGCACCCCGATCGTGTGCCCGAGTTGCGGTACCACGTTCGATTCAGAGGCGGTGTTGAAGAGTCGGCGCGCCAGGCCGCTGCCGGCCGACGACACCAAGCCGAAGGCCCGCAAGGAGGTCGTCGCCGAGGTCGAGGACGTCGACGAGGAAGAGGAGGAAGAGGAGGAACTCGACGAGGAGGACGAGGAAGAGGCCGTCGATCCGTCCAAGCGGCTGCCCGCGGTCGACGTCGATGCCGACGACGAGGACGAGGTGGCGGTCGACGTGGACGTGGACGTGGATGTCGACGAGGAAGACGACATTCCGGCGACCGACGCCGACGAGGACGAGCTCGCGCCGGACGAGGATCAGCGCTGATCCGGCAGGGGCGCGACATCGCGCTCCGACCCACAAACCCCTTGATCGCCCAGGGCGAACCCGCTACCTACTGCGGGCGCTCCGGGGGGTCCGGGGCACCCAGTTTCCGGGGCCATAGCTCAGCTGGGAGAGCGCTACAATGGCATTGTAGAGGTCGTCGGTTCGATCCCGTCTGGCTCCACCAAAACACCAAAACAGGGTCCGAAGCACCGCTTCGGGCCCTGTTTCGTTCTGGACCTCGCTACAGGATCCCGATCTCGGCGTAGGGCTCGCCGCGCAGCACCCGGCCATAGCCGAGGCGGCTGAGGTCGATGCTCTCGAACCTGCCGTGCACGATCAGTTCGGCGATGGCGCGGCCGGCGGCCGGGGCGTGCATCATGCCGTGCCCGGAGAACCCGGCGACCACGTGGACGTTGGGATGGCGCTCCGGCCAGTTGCCGATGATCGGGTTGCCGTCCAGGTCGCATTGCTCGTACAGCCCGGCCCAGGTGCGCTGGCATCGGGTCGCCTCGAACGCCGGGAAGCGGTGCGCCAGCGCCGGCCAGACCATGCGCTCGAAGTAGCCGTGGTCGATCTCGAAGTTCACGCCCCGCGGCTCGTCGGCGTTCACCACCGTGCCGGTGAACCCGGCGCCCTCCGGCCGGAACGCCAGCCGGTCGAGGTCCTTCACGAACGGCAGCCGTTCCATCGGCGCGCGGGTGGTGAAGTAGTGCTCGAACCGCCGCATCGGCGCGATCGGCAGCGTCATGGCGATGCTGGCCGCGACCGGCGCCGACCAGGCCCCGGCCGCGATCACGAAGCTGTCGGCCTCGACCGGGGCGCCGGCCCGCAGCAGCGCCCGCCGGACCACGCCCCCGGCCTCCTCGAGAGCGATCACCCGGTCCTCGACGAACGCCACGCCGAGCGCCCGCGCCTTGCGCCGGAAGCCCTGCAGAACCCCGCTCGGGTCGCACCATCCGTCGCGCGGCGACAGCACGCCGGCCCCGATATCGTCGACCCGCATCGACGGGTAGCGCCGCTTCAGTTCGGCCGGGTCCATCACGACGATGTCGACGCCGAGCCCCGCCTGCGTGCGGGCGTTGGCCTCGAGCATGGCGACCGCCGCCGGCGGCACCACGAACAGGTAGCCCTCCTCGCGCCAGTCGATCGCCGGCGCCTCGCCGTCGACCGCCATCTCGTCGGCGAAGCGGGTCAGGAAGCCGATGCTAAAGTTCGACATCTCGATGTTCTCGGGCCGGGAGAACAGCCGGCGCGCCCCGCCCGCGGCGCGCGGCGTCGAGGCGAACTCGTAGGTCGGGTCCGGTTCGACGACGCAGACCGACGCCGCGGGATCCAGGCGCTTCAGGAACACCGCGGTGGCGAGGCCCATGATGCCGCCGCCGACGATACAGACATCGACCTTCATGGATCCCCCGGGCCGCGTCAGCGGCGAAAGCCGGCGTAGTCCGCCGGCGACTGGTTGCCGAGACGGCGCAGCAGCGCCACCCAGGCAGCGAAGCCGTCGTCGAACGCCGACAGCCGGATGAACTCGTTGGGAGCGTGGAAATCCTCGTCGGCGGTCGAGAAAGAGAACATCACGGTGTCGATGCCGAGCCGGCCGCGGACGATGTCCGACAGCGGCAGGGTGGCGCCGTTGCGAACCCGCAGCGGCGGCCGGCCGGCGGTCTCGGCCAGCGCCGCCTCGGCCGCCGTCAGCAGCGGGTGGTCGCCCGGCACCAGATAGGCGGCCGAGGGATGGCCCTCGCGGATCGCGATCACCGCGCCGGGAGGGCAGTGGCGCCTCAGGTGGCGCGCCACCGCCGCCGTGACCGCGGCCGGATCCTGGCCGGGCACCAGCCGCATCGACAGCTTGGCGTGCGCTGTGTTCGGGATCACGGTCTTGCCGCCGGAGCCGGTGTAGCCGCCCCACAGCCCGTTGGCGTCGATGGTCGGCCGGTACCACAGCCGCTCCAGGGTGCCGTAGCCGGGCTCGCCGGCGGCGGCGGTGCCGAGGTCGGCGTAATAGCGCTCGTCGTCGAACGGGATTGCCGCCAGGCCGCTTCGCTCGGCCGGCGACGGCTCCTCGACACCGTCGAGGAAGCCTTCGACCGCCGGGCTGCCGTCGGCGTGATGCAGGCCGGCGATCAGGCGGGCCGCCACGTGCAGAGCGTTCGGCACGGTACCGCCGTAGCGGCCCGAGTGCAGATCCTTGACGGCGGTCGTCACGCTGAACTCCAGCGCCGCGATGCCGCGCGAGCCGACGGCGATGCTCGGCAGGTCGGCGCGCCAGCGACCGCCATCGGCCGACAGCACCGCGTCGGCGGCCAGCAGGTCGCGGTTGGCGTCGAGGATGGCGCCGAGGGTGGCACTGCCGACCTCCTCCTCGCCCTCGAGCAGCAGCTTGACGTTGACCGGCAGGCGGCCCTCGACGGCCAGGAACGCCGCCAGCGTCTCCAGCGCGATCGAGGACGGCCCCTTGTCGTCGGAGGCGCCGCGGGCGTACAGCCGGCCGTCGCGCACCGTCGGCTCGAACGCCGGGCTGGCCCAGAGCTCGAGTGGGTCGGGCGGCTGCACGTCGTAGTGTCCGTAGATCAGCAGGGTCGGCTTGCCGGGAGCTTCGGTCCACTCGGCGTAGACGGCGGGGTGGCCGCCGGCCTCCAGCAGCCGCACCCCGTCGAAGCCGGCGGCCGACAGCCGCGCCATCAGGATCGCCCGCGCCGCCGCCATGCCCTCGG
>CAYNFA010000575.1:0-3331 GCA_964396345.1 uncultured Thalassobaculum sp. | reverse complement strand
GGCGTCGCGCATGGCGGCCAGGTCGACCACGGCCGGCACGCCGGTGAAGTCCTGCATCAGCACCCGCGCCGGGCGGTAGGCGATCTCGCGGTTGGAGGTGCGTTGCTTCGCCCAGCCGGCGAGCGCCTCGATGTCCTCCCGGAACACCGTAACGCCGTCCTCGTGGCGCAGCAGGTTCTCCAGCAGCACCTTCAGCGAGTACGGCAGGCGCGCCACCTCGGGGTGCGCCGCGGCCAGGGCGCCGAGGCTGTAGTAGGTGTATTTCTTTCCAGCGACGTCGAGCGTCGACTTGGCTTTGAAGCTATCCAGGCCAGCAGTCACGGCTGTCTCCTATAGATCGACTGCGCGGCCGTCCGAGGTGCGCCTCGGCCCGGTCGGCTCCTTCGGGGAATGCGCGCGCTCCTTATAGTCATGCGGCCGGCTTTTCGGAAGGGGCGCGGCAAACGATCAAGCGCCGGTGACCACGCGGCGCACCGCCTGCATCACCGCCGGTGCCGAGTCCAGGTGGGGCGAGTGGCCGCAGCCAGCGATCAGCAGCGGCTCGGCCGGACCGGAAACCCCGGCGACGATGGCGTGCACCTGCTCTGGCGTTCCGTACTGGTCGTCGAGCCCCTGGATCGCCAGGACCGGGCAGCGGATCCCGGCCAGACGGCCGGTCATCTCCCAGCCGGCGAACGGCGGCGACAGCCAGGCGTCGGCCCAGCCGTAGAACACCCGGTCGACGCGCTCCTCGCCGTGGTGGCGGGCGAGGCCGGCGCGCAGACGGCTATCAGGCGCCTCGTAGGCGGCGAGCGCCTCGCGGATGCCGGCGAGCGTGACCGCCTCGACGAAGACGTGGGCGGCCTCGGTGACGCAGGCCGCAATCCGTTGCGGCGCGTCGGCGGCGGCCAGCAGGGCGATGGTGCCGCCGTCGGAGTGGCCGAACAGCACGGCGCGCGGGATCTCGAACCGGTCGAGGATTTCGACCAGCGCCGCGGTCTCGCGAGCGTGATAATCCAGCGGCCGGCTGCCGCGCACCGGCCCGTCCAGCGGGTCGGCCCGGCCATGGCCCCAGCGATCCAGCACCAGCCCGGCGCGGCCGGTCGCTGCGCAGAGCCGGGCCGGGAAGTCCCTCCACATGGTGACGGCGCCAAGACCCTCGTGCAGAAACACGATCGGCGGCAGGTCGGCGGCGCCCGCTCCGGCGGGGATCCGGGCGGCGTAGACGCGGTGGCCACCCGCCGTCAGCCAGCAGTCGGAGTCTGGAACAGTCATGGCCGGCGGCTTAGGGGCTTCCGGTCGCGAAGGCAAGCCCGCCGCGGCGCGGAACCGCGCGGATGCCGGCGGGCATAATTTCCGGCTGGCATAATTTATGGTATCGAGACCTCCAGGCTGAACGTGCGCGCCGGACCGCGGCCGCCGTCGGTGCGAGTTGGTGATACGAGGTGGGGAAAGCATGAGCGCACCGCCGTCACGCGGCGACTATGGGCGCTTCGACTCGGTGACCCACGACCCTTTGAGTGCGCCGCATCCGCGTCTGCTCTCGGCGTATGACGCCTGGGAACGGGCGCCCAAGATCGACGGGTTGCCACAGCGCAGCGCGCTGGAACTCGAACGCATGCCGGACGCTATCGGGCAGATCGGCATCGCCGATGTCCTCGCTTCAGGGGAGTTCCGCTACCGGATGTTCGGCTCCGCGATGGTCGGGGCGCTCGGCTACGACGCCACCGGCTGGCGGACGGTCGACCTGCTTCCCCCGGCCTATGGGGATCTGATCACCCGCCAGTATCAGGACGCCGTGGCCGCCCGCCGGCCTCTCCTGCACGAAATCCGCAGCACCATGCCGGGCGCCGAAGCTTTTCGATATTTCCGGCTGACCGCCCCGCTGACCCTGGGCCAGGGCACGGTCGACCAGCTGTGGATGACGGTGGCGATGCTTGGAAGCTTTGGGCGCGAGGTTTTCCTGTCGGTCGGATCGCCGTTCTTCCGGTCCCGCGACTGAGGCGGAAGGTGGCGTGGTCGCTTGCGAGTTCACGGGAATTCGCGTAATCGAGATGCTCCGTCGAAGCGGACGGAAGGGTACGAAAGACGAGCGATCGTCCGGCTGAGCCGCGGGCAACGCGACCGGCGACAGGGCGATCGGCCGACCAGGGATGGAGCGCGACTGGGATGAACGGCACCGCGGTCACCGCGGGCGTCTCCCCTCCTTCCTGTTCGACCGGAGACAGGGGAGGACTTTGCTCGATGAGCAATCTTGATCCGTCGGTCCACGACACGACGCCGAAGGTGCTTCGGCACAACGCCCGGAGCCATCCGGACGAGGTGGCGTTGCGGCTGAAGGAATACGGCATCTGGCACGAAACCACCTGGGCCGGCTATCTGGCCAAGGTGCGGCGGCTGGCGCTGGCGTTCCACGACCTCGGGATCGGGCCCGGCGACGTGGTGGCGCTGGTCGGCGACAACGACGTCGACTGGATCGCGACCGAGATCGCGGCCCACGCCGTCGGCGCCATGACCCTCGGCATTTACCGGGACGCGCTGGAGGAGGAGGTCGGCTACCTGGTCGGCTACGCCGGCGCCAAGCTGGTGTACGCCCAGGACGAGGAGCAGGTCGACAAGCTGATCGGGCTCGCCGAGAAGGTCGCCACGGTCGAGCACATCGCTTACGCCGACAGCCGCGGCATGGGCAAGCAGACCGACCCGCGGCTGCACGAGATGGCGGCGCTCGAGGAACGCGGCGAGCGGCTGCACGCGGCCGACCCGGGCGCCTTCGACGCGCTGGTGGACGCGACCTCCGGCGAGGACGTGGCGATCCTGTGCACCACCTCCGGGACCACCGCCAACCCGAAGCTGGCGATGCTGCCGCACGGCCGCTTCATCCGGCACGCCATCATCTACCTGCAGGCCGATCCCAAGGACCACTCCGACGAGTACGTGTCGGTGCTGCCGCTGCCGTGGATCATGGAGCAGGTGTACTGCGTCGGCTTCGGGCTGGTCGCCCGGATGACGGTGAACTTCCCGGAGAGCCAGGAGACCATGTTCCAGGACCTCCGCGAGATCGGCCCGACCTTCCTGCTGCTGGCGCCGCGGCTGTGGGAGCAGATCGCCGCCGACATGCGCGATTCCCTCACGACCAACACGTTCCTGGTCGGAAAGGAACGCATCGACATCCTTGCCGAAGCCGCCCGGCACGGCACGGTGTCCTGGACAAAACGCGACCCGCTTAACATGAACCGACTCTGGATAATGCTCGAACGCAGGTTCATCCGTGTCTTCGACGAGGAGAAGCAGGCGTTCGAAAACCACGCCAGCTTCGTGCGGCCGCTCGGGTTCGCCCGCAAGACGGTTTCCG
>CAYNFA010000574.1:0-3334 GCA_964396345.1 uncultured Thalassobaculum sp. | reverse complement strand
CCTCGAGCTCGGTCTGAGCGAGCTGGGTGCGCTCGGCCTCCTCGGCGATGCGCGTCTCCAGCCGGCGGGTGGTGTCGCGCTCCGCGCCGAGTTCCGCCTCGAGCTGCACCACGCGCTGGTCGGCTTTCGACAACGCTTCGGACAATTCGGCGAGCCGGGCGCGGGTCTCCTCGTTGGTCTCGGCGAGTGTCCGCACCTGGGTCTCGGCCGCGTCGATCTCGCCGATCAGCAGGACCACCTTACGCTCGGCCTCGTCGCGGGCCTCCTCGCTCGCCTCGACGCGGGCGGCCAGCGCGTCGCGCGCCCGCACCAGGGCGGTGATCTCGGCTTCAAGGGTCTCGCGGGTCTGGCGCAGCGCCTGCAGGTCGCGCCGCAGCCGTTCCAGGTCCCTGAGCTGCAGCTCGATGGTCTCCCGGTTCGCCTCAATCACTCGGAACGCCTGCTCGAGCTCGGCGGCACTCTGGGCGCGCTCGGCGCCCGCCATCCCGGCTTCCTCCTCGACCGCCCGAAGCTTGCCGAGCAGCGCGTCGCGTTCGCGCAGGACCTGCAGGAGGCGGGCGTCGACCCCCTGCCGCGCCGCGTCGCTCTCGTCGAGCCGCCGCTGCAGCACCGCCCGGCTCGCCATCAGCTCGCCGAGCCGGGTCTCCAGCGTGTCGCGCGCCGTCGTCAACTGGGCTACCTGGTTGGTGAGCGCCTCGCGCGCCGTGATCGAGGTCTGCAGTTCGGCCGAGAGCTGGGCGACCGTCACCCGCAGCTCGGCGCTGCTCTCGCGTTCCAGCGACAGCAGCTCGCTCAGCTCGGCGACCTGGCGGGTCAGGCGGGCGAGCGACTCGTCCTTACCCGACAGGATGCTCGTCATGTAGAACTGCGCGACCACGAAGATCATCAGGATGAAGATGATCACCATCAGCATCGTGGCCAGGGCGTCGACGAACCCCGGCCAGATGTTGCTGTCTCGTTGACGTCGTCGGGCCAGGCTCGACATGCGTGCCTCAGCGGTCCTCTTCGGCCAGCGCCGCGATGGTTCGCGCCACCAGTCGGATTTCCCCCCGCAGCTCCTCGGTCATCTGGGCGCGGCCGGAGGCCCCGTCCTCCAGCATCCGGGCCATGTAGGCCTCGATGTTGCGCAGGTGGCTGCGCACGATCTCGTCGCGGCTGCCGCCCGACATGTCGGCGAGCCGCGCCAGGATGGGGCGCAACTCGCCCTGGGTGGTCACCAGCCGTGCCAGCAGGTCGCGGTCGCCGTCGAGCCGGTCCGAAAGCGCGCCCAGCCGATCCACCAGCGCCATCAAGGTCTGGTTGGCGCCGCGCCGGTCCTCCTCGCCGCGCGCCATCACGCGCTGCAGCTTGTCGAGGGATTCGGCGGTCTGCTCCATCAGCGCCTGCTGGAACGCGGTGGCCGAATGCTCGCCCTCGAAAGCGAACGACCCCGAGGTGAGCCGGGTCAGGCTGGCCAGCCACTCCTCGAGTTCGTTGTAGAACCGGTTCTGGGCCTGGCCGAGTTGCAGGTCGAGGAAGCCGAGCACCAGCGATCCGGCAAGGCCGAACAGCGATGAGCTGAAAGCGGTGCCCATGCCGGACAGCGGCGACTGCAGCCCGGCCTTCAGACTACTGAACACCTGACCGAGGTCACCGCCTTCGATGCTGAGGCCGTCGATCACGCTGCCGACCGCACCGATGGTGTTCAGAAGCCCCCAGAACGTCCCGAGCAGGCCGAGGAAGATCAGCAGCCCGGCGAGGTAGCGGGCGATGTCGCGGGATTCCTCGAGCCGCACCGAGATGCTGTCCAGCAGCGAGCGCAGCGACATCGCCGACAAGCTCTGCCGGCTGCTCGGCTGGCGGTCGCCGAGCAGGGTCGCCACCGGGACCAGAAGGCTCGGCGGTTCCTGGGCCGAGGCGCCGAGGGAGTTGGTTCGGTAGCCCTCGATCCACTGGACCTCCGGGACCAGCCGGAAGACCTGCCGGAAGATGAACCCGATGCCGATCAGCAGCACGCCGAGGATCACGCCGTTGAGCGCGGCGTTGGCCAGGAAGGCCTCGCTCAGCGGCCCGCCCAGCACGCCGCACACCACCGCGACGGCAAGCAGGAAGATCACCATTCGGATCAGGTATCGGCGCGGATCGGTCACCGGCCTCGCTCCACGGATTGGGCGGCGTCCACGCCGACGGGCCGGTGACCGTTCAGCGGTTCACCAGCACGACGTCCACGCGGTCCTTTGGGGGTTCGGAGGATCGGTTGCCCAGGGCGCGCACGTCCATGCGCGTGCTCTGGATCTGCTTGTCGATCAGGTAGGCCCGCACCGCCAGGGCGCGCGAGAGCGAGAGGCGGCGCGCCCGGTTGGCGTCATCCTCGGTGCCGTCGGCGTAAGCCAGCAACTGCACGCGCAGGGTCTCGTCCCGGCGCAGGCGGGTTACCAGGGCGTCCAACTCGCCGCGGGCGGCATCCGGCAGCGTCGACTGGCCGCTGTTGAACGGCACGCGCACCAGGTCGGCGCGCGCGCCCTGGGCGGACGGCGTCGCTGCCGGTGCCGCCGGGGCGGACGTCGCCGCCGCGACCTGGGTCTGCGGCTCGGCACGGGTGGGCAAGGGCGGCGGTGGCGGCGCCGAGGCGCTGGTGGCCGCCGGGGCCGGCGGCGGTGGTGGCGGCGCGCGCGGCGGCTCGGGAGCGCGATTGGCCACGGTCTGGGTCGTCGGCGCGGCGGGCCGCGTCGGAGCGGCTGCCACCGGCGCTGGCGGTGGCGCCGGAGCGGGTTGCGGCTGCGCCGTCCGCGTCGGCTGGGGGGCCGGCTGGGCCGCTGGCTGGGTGGCTCGCTGGGGCGCCGGTTGCGGCGCGACCGCCCGCTGCGGCGGTGCCGGTTGCTTCAGCGTCGGGGCGACGCCACCCTGGCCCGGCGCGGCCGCGGCCTTGGGCAGGTAATCCGGCAACGGGGCGTAGCGGGGCGCGTCGGGACGGCGCAGCCAGTCCGGCGCCGGCGCGGAATCGACTCCCAGCGTCGGGGCGGAACTGCCGGTCCGCCCGACCGCTCCGGCCGGAGCGGACAACGGCGCGATGGCGGACAGCGCGCGGGCGCGCGGGTCGTACCCGGTTTCACCGACCGGTGTGCCCGGCCGCAGCATCTCTGGCACCGTCGGCATCGGGCCGAGGCTGTCGAGGACGCTCGTGTCGATGGTGACGCCGCCGCGGCGGTCGCCGATCTGATAGGGCACCTGGGCCGACGCGGTGCCGGCCGTGAGCGCCGCCGCCGCCGCGAGCGCAATCCCGGCAAGCGCGCGTGATCCCGTCATCATCCCTCCCGGTCGACATTCGACGAACGGTTATACCAGAGGCGACCCG
>CAYNFA010000573.1:0-3340 GCA_964396345.1 uncultured Thalassobaculum sp. | reverse complement strand
GTGTTTGATTGGCGATGCAGGCTGGCGACGGAGGCAGGGGCCAGCCTGCATGACCCGCTGCTCGTCCCCCGGATCGATTGTTCTTGACGCGCGGACGGCCGCGTTCGAGACCGGACACCCGCATGCTTCGTCGCGGCGACCGGTTTGCCGGGTTGCCGGGGGCGGGGCCGCAAAACCGCCGCCGGGACCGATCCGCCTCCATGACCCGCCCGGCCGCCTTCCTCACCACCGCTCCCGAACCCCCGGTGACGGCGGGCCGACCGCCCGAGCGGCCGATGCTCGGCATCGTGCTGATGCTGGCGTCGGTGGCGCTGTTGCCGATCATGGACGGCTTCGCCAAGGCGATGGCCGAGACCTTCGCGATCGTGCAACTGGTCTGGGCGCGGTTCCTGTTCCAGTCGCTGCTGATCGCGCCGCTGGCGGTCGCCAACAGCCCGCGCGAGATGCTGCGTCCGCGCCACCTGCCGCTGCAGGTCGCGCGCGGTTTCGGCATCCTGGTCGGCACCTTCCTGTTCTTCTCGGCGATCAAGACCATGCCGATCACCGACGCGCTGGCGCTGCTGTTCATCGCGCCGCTGATCGTCACCGCGCTGTCGCCGCTGGTGCTGGGCGAGGCCGTCGGGGTGCGGCGCTGGTCGGCGGTGCTGGTCGGCTTCGTCGGCGCCCTGGTGGTGCTGCGGCCGGGCCTGACAGTGCTGCAGCCGGGCGCCCTGCTGGCCCTCGGCGCCGGGGCCAGCTTCGCCGGCTACGTGCTGCTGACCCGGCGGCTCAGCCACGCCGCACCGCCGCTGGTGACCCTGGCGATCACCTCGCTGGTCGGGCTGGTCGTGACGAGCGTGGTGTTGCCAACGGTCTGGGTGACCCCGAGTGTCGAGCAACTCGCTGCGATGGCGGCGATGGGAGCGATTGGCGCCGCCGGCCACTACCTGATGATCCGGGCCTACGAGCAGGCGCCGGCGGCGCTGCTGGCGCCGTTCGGCTACGGCGAGGTCGTGACCGCGACCATGATCGGCTACATCTGGTTCGGCGACTTTCCGGACGGCCCGACCTGGCTCGGCATCGCCATCCTGGTCGCCAGCGGCGTCTACATCTCGCTGCGGGAGCGGGTGCGCCGCGGACCCTGACCCGATTTCCGTCGCGTGACGATTTCTGGCCGCGCGCCTTGGCGGGCCGCGACCCGGCCGCCATCTCAACGTGGAGGACAGCGCGGACGGGAGCCGGGATGCCGCTCAGAAACACCGACGACCGCTATGGCGGGGTGACGAAGCTGCTGCACTGGACCACCGTCGTGGCGGTGGCGGTGACGGTGCCGCTGGCCTTCGTGATGCAGGACATGCCGGCCAGCCTCGACAAGTTCCGGGCCTATGGCTGGCACAAATCGATCGGGATCGCGATCCTGACGGTGACGCTGGCCCGGCTGGCGTGGCGGCTGGCGACCCCCCGGCCGGCGCCGATCACCGGCCCGGCCTGGCAGGCCCGCGCGGCGGCCACGGCGCACGCCCTGCTCTACGCCTGCCTGCTGGCCCTGCCGATCCTCGGCTGGCTGCATTCGGCGGCGGCCAACACCCCGGTCGCGGTGTTCGGCCTGTTCGTCCTGCCGCATCCGATCGCGCCGGACCGCGCCTTGGTCGAGCCGCTCGGCGAGGCCCATGCGCTGGTCGCGTGGCTGCTGCTGGCGCTGATCGCCCTGCACACACTGGCCGCCCTCAAGCACCATCTGGTGGACCGCGACCGCACGCTGCTGCGGATGCTGCCGCTGGCGGACCGCGGGTCCGCCGGTCCGAACGACAGGGAGACCCGCCATGACCGCTAGGATCCCGAGCCTGGGGTTGGCCCTGGCGCTGGCGATGATCCCGGCGACCGCCGTCGCCGGCGCGCCGCCGTGGCGGATCGACCCGGCGGCCAGCCGGATCGCCATGGCCACGACGCAGATGGGCGCCAAGGTCGGCGGCGAGTTCCGGCGGTTCGAGGCCGACATCCGCTTCGATCCGGACGATCTGGCGAGTTCGCGGGTCACGGTGACGATCGACACCGCCTCGCTCGACACCGGCAACGACGAGCGCGACGCGACGGCGCGGACCGCGCCCTGGTTCGACGTCGCCGCCCACCCGGTCGCCCGGTTCGAGGCGGCGAGCTTCCGGGCGCTCGGCGGCCCGCGCTTCGAGGCCGACGGCACGCTGTCGATCAAGGGCACCAGCCTGCCGGTGGTGCTGCCGTTCATCCTTGAGCTTGACGGCGATCGGGCCCGGGTGACCGGCGATCTCACGGTCGTGCGCGCCGCCTTCGGGCTCGGCACCGGCGAATGGCTGACCAACGGGATCGTCGGGGACAGCGTCGGGATCCGGGTCGAGGTCTCGGCGCGACGGGATGCGGGCTGAGCGACAAGGCCAAGGTGCGACGGCTTGATTTATCGCGCTGACTGCGGTTTGTATCGTGATCGCGGAATGGCGAGCAAACGCGGGATCGGCGCAGGAGACGGTGGGGAATGCCCGAGAAGATCGACTTCTCCAAGGTCAGCTTCCTCATCGTCGACGAGAATCCGCTTTCCGGCAAGCTGATCCACGACATCCTCAGCATGCTGGGTGCGACCGCGGTGCGCACGGCGACTTCGGTCGAGCGGGCTCGCAAGCTGCTCCGGCGCGACCCGGTGGACGTGATCATCACCGAGTATCACCTGCAGCCGGAGAACGGACTGGCGCTGATCGACTGGATCCGCAACGCTCCCGACTCCGCTGATCGGATGATTCCAATCATCATGCTGACCGCCAATTCCGAGGAAGACTATGTCATTCGGGCGCGCGACATGGGGGTGTCGGAGTTCCTCGCCAAGCCGTTCAACGTCGAGGGCCTGTACCGGCGGCTGGTGGCGGTGATCGCCCGGCCGCGCGCCTTCGTGAACGCCGACGGCTATTTCGGGCCGGACCGCCGCCGCCGTCAGGTGTCGTTCGGCGGCCCGGAACGCCGCGACGACGAGCGCTGAGCCGGGCCGTGGCTCGCCGCGCGCAGATCATTCCGCCCCGGGCGGATCTCAAGAAGAAGGCCGTCAACCTGACCACCGGGTTCGATCTCAGGCTGACGCCCGAGACCATCCGCAAGCTCGAGGAGGTCGTGCACCGCTCGCGCGACGCCTTCACCACCGATATCGCCGACCGCCTGATGGTGATGCGCCGGCTGGTCGCCGAGACCGGGCCGTTGCCGGCCGATCAGAAGGCGCTGGTCGCCCACGTTTACGGATCGTCGCTCGAGATCAAGGGGGGCGGCGGGACCATCGGCTACGATTTGCTGACCCTGATCGGCAAGTCCCTCAACGACTTCGTTTCCGGCCTCTCGCGGCTGGACG
>CAYNFA010000572.1:0-3354 GCA_964396345.1 uncultured Thalassobaculum sp. | reverse complement strand
TCGCCGAGGGCAGCGCGGGTATGGTATGCGGCATGAAGCGCCTGAAGATCATCGAGGCATTCCAGGAGTCCGGCTCGCGGCCGGAATGGATGGTCCTGGACGTGGTGCCGGTGATTCCGCCGGAGCTTCGCCCGCTGGTGCCGCTGGACGGTGGCCGGTTCGCGACGTCCGACCTGAACGACCTGTATCGCCGGGTGATGAACCGGAACAACCGGCTGAAGCGGCTGATCGAGCTGCGGGCGCCCGATATCATCGTGCGCAACGAAAAGCGCATGCTGCAGGAAGCGGTCGATGCGCTGTTCGACAACGGCCGTCGCGGCCGGGTCATCACCGGCGCCAACAAGCGGCCGCTGAAGTCGCTCAGCGACATGCTGAAGGGCAAGCAGGGCCGGTTCCGCCAGAACCTGCTCGGCAAGCGCGTCGACTATTCCGGCCGCTCGGTGATCGTGGTCGGGCCGGAGCTGAAGCTGCACCAGTGCGGGTTGCCGAAGAAGATGGCGCTCGAGCTGTTCAAGCCGTTCATCTACTCGAAGCTCGAGCTGTACGGCATGGCCAGCACCATCAAGGCCGCCAAGCGCATGGTCGAGAAGGAGCGGCCGGAGGTCTGGGACATCCTCGAGGAGGTGATCCGCGAGCACCCGGTCCTGCTGAACCGCGCGCCGACCCTGCACCGCCTCGGGATCCAGGCGTTCGAGCCGGTGCTGATCGAGGGCAAGGCGATCCAGCTGCACCCGCTGGTCTGCACGGCGTTCAACGCCGACTTCGACGGCGACCAGATGGCGGTCCACGTGCCGCTGTCGCTGGAGGCCCAGCTCGAAGCCCGCGTGCTGATGATGTCGACCAACAACATCCTCAGCCCGGCCAACGGCAAGCCGATCATCGTGCCGTCGCAGGACATCATCCTTGGTCTCTACTACCTGACCATGGAACGCGAGGGCATGCCGGGCGAGGGCATGGTGTTCGGCGATCCGGCCGAGGTCGATCACGCCCTCAACTCGAAGGCGGTCACGCTCCACACCAAGGTGAAGGCGCGGATCACCACCTATGACGAGACCGGCCAGAAGGTCACCAAGCGCGTCGACTCGACGCCGGGCCGCCTGAAGCTCGCCGAGCTTCTGCCGGACAATCCCCGGATGCGGTTCGACCACATCAACCGCCTGATGACCAAGAAGGAGGTCTCGAACGTCATCGACCTCGTCTACCGCCACTGCGGTCAGAAGGAGACGGTGATCTTTGCCGACCGGGTCATGTCGCTGGGCTTCGGCCACGCCTGCCGCGCCGGCATCTCGTTCGGCAAGGACGATCTGGTCATCCCGGCTGCCAAGCAGGCGTTGGTCGACGAGGCCAACGACCAGGTGAAGGAGTTCGAGCAGCAGTATCTCGACGGCCTGATCACCCAGGGCGAGAAGTACAACAAGGTGGTCGACGTCTGGTCGCGCTGCACCGACCAGGTCGCCGAGGAGATGATGGGTGTCATCGCCAAGGACGAGCCGGGCAAACAGATCAACTCGGTCTGGATGATGGCGCACTCCGGGGCGCGTGGCTCGGCGGCGCAGATCAAGCAGCTCGCCGGCATGCGCGGCCTGATGGCCAAGCCGTCGGGCGAGATCATCGAGACGCCGATCATCTCGAACTTCAAGGAAGGCCTCACCGTGCTCGAGTACTTCAACTCGACGCACGGCGCCCGAAAGGGTCTGGCCGACACCGCGTTGAAGACCGCCAACTCCGGGTATCTCACCCGGAGGCTGGTGGACGTGGCGCAGGACTGCATCATCAACGAGCCGGATTGCGGCACGGTGCGTGGCCTCACGGCGCGCGCGGTGATCGACGGCGGCGAGGTGATCGAGCCGCTCGGCGACCGCATCCTCGGCCGGACCTCGTGCGACGACGTCCTCGACCCGCTGAACGGCGACAAGATCGTCACGGCCGGCGAGATCATCGACGAGGCGATGGTCGACCTGATCGAGCGGGCGGGCATCGACACGGTCCGCATCCGCTCGGTGCTGACCTGCGAGGCCAAGGTCGGGGTGTGCGGCTCGTGCTATGGCCGTGACCTTGCGCGCGGCACGCCGGTCAACGCCGGCGAGGCGGTCGGCGTCATCGCCGCCCAGTCGATCGGCGAGCCCGGCACCCAACTCACCATGCGGACGTTCCACATCGGCGGGGCGGCCCAGCGTGGTGCCGAGCAGTCGTCGATCGAGTCCTCGGTCACGGCGACGGTGCAGGTCCAGAACCGCAACACGGTCACCAACTCCGACGGGGTGCTGGTGGTCATGGGGCGGAACACCGAGCTGGTGCTTCGCGACGACCAGGGGCGCGAGCGCGCCCGCCATCGGGTGCCGTACGGCGCCAAGATGCTGGTCGACGACGGCCACAAGGTCGAGCCGGGCCATCGGATGGCGGAGTGGGATCCGTACACGATCCCGATCCTCACCGAGCGCGAGGGCATCGCCCACTACGTCGACCTGGTCGACGGCGTGTCGATGCGCGAGGTCACCGACGAGGCGACCGGTATCGCCTCGCGGGTGGTGGTCGACTGGAAGCAGCAGCCTCGCGGCAACGACCTGAAGCCGCGGATCACCCTGCGTGACGAAGACGGCGAGGTGGTTCAGCTCGCCAACGGCCTCGAGGCCCGCTACTTCATGTCGGTGGACGCCATCCTGTCGGTTGAGAACGCCGCCACCGTCAAGGCTGGCGACGTGCTTGCCCGTATCCCGCGGGAATCCTCGAAGACCCGCGACATCACCGGCGGTCTGCCGCGGGTGGCGGAGCTGTTCGAGGCCCGGCGCCCGAAGGACTTCGCGATCATCAGCGAGAGCGAGGGTCGGGTCGAGTTCGGCAAGGACTACAAGACCAAGCGACGGGTCATCGTCAACCCGACCATCGAGGGCAACGACCCGGTCGAGTACATGATCCCGAAGGGCAAGCACCTGGCGGTGCACGAGGGCGACTACGTCCAGAAGGGCGATCTCCTGATGGACGGTGCCCGGGTGCCGCACGACATCCTGAACATCATGGGTGTCGAGGCGCTGGCGGACTATCTGATCTACGAGATCCAGGAGGTCTATCGGCTCCAGGGCGTGAAGATCAACGACAAGCACATCGAGGTGATCGTTCGCCAGATGCTCCAGAAGGTGGAGGTCATCGACGCCGGCGACACCACCCTGTTACTGGGCGAGACCGTGGACCGCGACGAGTTCGACGATGCCAACGAGAAGGCGCTCGCCGAGAACCTGCGTCCGGCCACCGCCAAGCCGGTGCTCCAGGGCATCACGAAGGGGTCGCTGCAGACCAAGTCGTTTATCTCCGCGGCGTCGTTCCAGGAGACCACCCGTGTCCTGACCGAGGCGGCGG
>CAYNFA010000571.1:0-3356 GCA_964396345.1 uncultured Thalassobaculum sp. | reverse complement strand
CTCGGCGGCGTCGTTGTCAGCCTCGCGTTCTTCGGTGGTCTTGGCGCCTGGTCGGCGTTCGTGCCGCTGGCCAGCGCCGCCCTCGGCCCGGGGGTCGTCAGCCCCGACGGCAGCCGCCGCACCGTCCAGCACCTGGAGGGCGGCATCGTCGGCCGCCTGCTGGTCGAGGACGGCAGCCGGGTCCAGGCCGGCGACCCGCTGGTCGTCCTCGAGGACGACGCCGCCCGTGCCACCCACCGACTGGCGCTCAACCAGTTCCACCGGCTGCTCGCCATGGAAGCCCGCCTCATGGCCGAGCGCGATGGCGCCGCCGGCCTCCGCCTCGTCGCCGACCTGCAGAGCCAGGCCGCCGACCCGGAGGTCGCCGCCCTGCTCGACGCCGAGCGCCGCCTGATGGCCGACCGCCAATCCTCACTGCAGGGCCGGCGCGACCTGCTTCGCCAGCGCATCGCCGAGATAGCCGAGGAGATCGAGGGCCTGCACGGGCAGATCGCCAGCCGCGACCAGCAACTCGCCATCATCCGCGAGGAGATCGACACCGTCTCAGGACTGGTCGCCAAGGGCCTGACCCCCAAGCCCAGGCTCCTCGCCCTGCAGCGCACCCAGGCCGAACTCAACGGCCAGCAGGCGACCAGCCGCTCCGCGATCGCCCGCTCCCGCCAGTCGATCGGCGAGGCCGAGCAGAAGATCGCCATGCTCGACGTCGAGCGCCAGGAGGAGATCACCACCAAGCTCGCCGAGGTCAGCGGCGAACTCGCCGAGGTCCGCAAGCGCCTCGTCGGATCCGCCGACGTGCTCCGCCGCGTCGTCGTCAACGCGCCCGTCGCCGGCACCGTCGTCCAGATGAAGGTCCACACCGTCGGCGGCGTCATCGGCGCCGGCGAGCCGATCCTCGACATCGTGCCCCGCGACGACGACCTGGTCATCGACGCCCGCATCGCCCCCACCGACATCGACGTCGTCCGCGAGGGCCAGACCGCCCAGATCGTCCTCCCCGCCTTCACCCAGCGCAACCTGCCCCGCATCGAGGGGACGGTCCGCAGCGTGTCGGCCGACCGCATCGTCGATCCCAAGACCAACGCCGCCTACTACAGCGTCCGCGTCGAGGTCGACCGCCGGCGCCTGGCCGAGATCGGCCCGGGCATCGAGCTCACCGCCGGAATGCCCGCCGACGTCATGGTGGTCACCGGACAACGCACCGCCTTCGAGTACCTGGCACGCCCGTTCCTCGACTCGCTCCGGCGCAGCCTCAAGGAAAGCTGAACCCTTCCACCCGCTCCGTTAGACTGAAAGGACTATTTGAAATGGCGAAGCCCCGCGTCCTGATCTCCACCGACATCGGTGGAGCCGACCCGGATGACATCCAGTCCATGGTCCACGCCTTCCTCTACGCCGACAAATACGACCTGGTCGGTCTGGTATCGACCCCCACGAAGCACGGTGGGCGCGCCTCCGACATCCACAAGGTCATCGACGCCTACTCCAAGGACTACGCCAAGCTCAAGACCTGGTCGTCCGACTACCCGACACCCGACTACCTGCGCTCCATCGTCAAGCAGGGCAGCGTCCCGGTGGCGCCGTCGAAGGGCTGGTCGAACCCGACCGACGGCTCGAACGCCATCATCAAGGCCGCCCACGCCTCCAAGGAGCCGCTCTGGGTGCTGACCTGGGGCTCGATGACCGACCTCGCGCAAGCGCTGCACGACGACCCGTCGATCCAGGGCAAGATCAAGGTCTACAGCATCGGCGCCTGGAACACGAAGCAGGACCCCGCCGCCCGCGACTACGTCTACAACAACTTCAAGAACCTCTGGTGGATCGAGAACGACTCGACCTTCCGCGGCATGTACGTCGATGACTCCGGGGCCGCCAAGAACGGCTGGAAGATGGGCGACGCCCAGGGCCACGGCGCCCTCGGCGAGCACTTCTACAAGGCGATGCCGTGGGGCCTGAAGATGGGAGACACCCCGTCGCTGCTGTACCTGCTCGACGGCGCCGACAACAACAACCCGGGTGCGTCGAGCTGGGGCGGCTCGTTCGCCAAGACCGGCCACGGCCCGAACTACTGGACCGACAAGACCGGATCCGGCGACAAGCTCGGGCACTACCCCGGCGCCGACACCGTGCAGGACCACCAGGGCGCGTTCTACAAGGACTTCGTCGGTCGCCTCGATCGCGCCAAGTCGGCCAACCCTGACGGGACACCCCCGACGACCAAACCGACTCCGACTCCGAATCCGACTCCGACACCCCCGCCGACCACCGACAAACCTGAAGCGGGCATCGGCACGGGCGCTCAAGTGGTTGCGGTCGACGACGCGTTCTGGAGCGTCAGCGTCGGCGAGACCATGTGGCAGAACGCCCGCTACCTAACCTGGAACGACAAGGGCAGTGGCGAACTGACGGTGACCTCGGTCGCCGCCGAGAGCGCCGCCGGTGCACGCGTCAGCTTCGACAACGACGGCACCATCGTCTACAGGCCCGTGCCCGGTTGGACGGGCGAGGACCATGTCCGGTACGCTGTCGCTGGTGAAGACGGCAGCAGTGACACAGCAACGTTCGCGGTTCGGGTCGGCCAGGATGGCGAGGCCGCGGCACCGGCACCGATGCCGCCCTCAGGCAATGGTCCGGTGATCGCCGTGGACGACAACTGGACGGTCAAGGCGGGCAGCCCCCACTACTTCAACAGCCGCTATCTGCTGGTCAACGACGAGCCGTCCGTCGGCAACCTGTCGATCACGAGCATCGCGGCGTCGACAGCCAAGGGTGGAACCGTTACCTGGAACGCCCAGAACGGGACCACAATCTACAAGGCTAAGTCCGGGTTCTCCGGCACGGACTCGGTCCAGTACGTGGTGGAAGACTCCGCCGGCAACACCGACACCGCAGCGATCCACTTCGACGTGCTGCTCGCCTGATCGACCGATCCCGCGAACCCGACGGCGGCCGGACGACCGGCGGCCGTCGGGTCGCGACATGTCCCGCCGGCGCTAGACCGGCTCGCCGTTGAACAGCTTGAGAACCGCGATCGCGTCCAGTTCTTCATGACCGCGGGCAGCCATCAGGCGGAACAACTCCGCAGCCTGGGTCGACATTGGGATCGCCGCTTTCACGTCGTGCGCCAGGTCGTGGACCATGTCGAGGTCCTTGAGTACCTGTCGCAGATAACCGGACGGCGCGTAGTCGCGCGCCATCATTCTCGGCCACATCGCGCGCATCAGGTTGGAACCCGCGTAGCCGGTGCCGAGCGCCTCGACGAGCTTCGATGAGTCCACGCCGCCGCGCTCCGCCAGGTTCAACGCCTCGGCCAGCACCACGAAGTTGGTGAGCACGCAGACCTGGTTGACCATCTTGGT
>CAYNFA010000570.1:0-3363 GCA_964396345.1 uncultured Thalassobaculum sp. | reverse complement strand
CGCGCGCTGCGCCATCTGATCGACCTGCTTATGGCCGGCGTCTCGATCTTCATGGTCGTGTACGGCATGAAGCTCGTCGATGCGACGTTTCTGCAATCCTACCCGGAGTTCCAGTACGTGCGCGTCGGGGCGGTGTACACCGCCATCCCGATCGGCGGGCTGATCACGTTGCTGTTCGTGATCGAGAAGGCCCTAGTCGATCCGAAGGTTCGTCGGTCGCCCTACGCTGCCGATCCCGACGCATCTGAAGGAGCTGTGTGATGGGGGGCGATGTCGGGCCGATCCTGCTGATCGGCAGCCTGCTTGGCCTCATCATCATCGGAACGCCGGTCGCCTACGCGCTCGGCATCTCCACCCTCGTGACCGCGTTCTACGTGGGGCTGCCGCTGGAGGCGGTGCTCCTCAAGGTCTCGGACGGGGTCGACAACTTCGCGCTCCTGGCAATTCCGTTCTTCATTTTTGCCGGCGCGCTGATGGCCGAGGGCGGCATGGCCTGGCGGCTCGTCAACCTCGCCAACGTCCTGGTCGGCTTCATGCGCGGCGGCCTGGCGATGGTAAACGTGCTGGCGTCGATGTTCTTCGGCGGGATCTCCGGCTCGTCGGTCGCCGATACCTCGTCGATCGGGTCGATCCTGATCCCGATGATGAAGAAGCACGGCTACGACGACACTTTCGCCGTCAACGTGACGATCACGTCGTCTACCCAGGGCGTCATCATCCCGCCGAGCCACAACGCCATCATCTACGCGCTGGCCGCCGGCGGCACGGTTTCGATCGCCCAGTTGTTCCTGGCCGGAATCCTGCCGGGGATCATGCTCGGCGTGGCTCTGATGATCCTCTGCTACATCATCTCCGTGAAGCGCGGCTATCCGAAGGGCGAGTTGGTGCCGCTCAGGGTCGCCCTGCGCACCGCGTGGGAGGCGGTTGCCGGCCTCGCCACCATTCTGATCATCGTCGGCGGGGTCGTCGGCGGAATCTTCACGCCGACCGAGTCGGCGGCGGTGGCGGTGGTGTGGGCGTTCTTCGTGACGATGTTCATCTACCGCGACTACAAGTGGCGGCAGCTGCCGGCGTTGCTCCACAACGTCATCAAGACCGTGGCGATGGTAATGATCGTGATCGGCTTCGCGGCCGGGTTCGCGTACCTGATGACGCTCATGCAGATCCCGTTGAAGGCGACGGTGTTCCTGCAGTCGCTAACCGACGACAAGATCATCATGCTGATGCTGATCAACGTGATGCTGCTGATCCTCGGGACCTTCATGGACATGGCGCCGCTGCTGCTGATCTGCACGCCGATCCTGCTGCCGCTGGTCAAGTCCATGGGGATGAGCGAGGTGCAGTTCGGTATCGTCATGATGCTGAATTTGTCGATCGGGCTGGTGACGCCACCGGTGGGCACGACGCTGTTCGTCGGGTGCGCGATCGGCAAGGTGTCGATCGAGAAAGTCTCGCGGACGTTGTGGCCATTCTGGCTGACGATGCTGATCGTGCTCTTGTTGGTCACCTATGTTCCGGCGTTGACACTGTGGATACCAAGCCTGCAATACCCTGGTATCAAGTTCTAATCCGTTAACGGAGGCTCGACGCCGCAACGATGACCATGCCGAGGTTCACTCCCTTGCCGCCGTCCCGCAACCTGACCGAGGAACTGACGGCAACGCTCTCCGAACGAATTCGCAGCGGCGAGTTGGTTCCCGCGGAGAAGCTGCCAACCGAACAGGAGATGATCGCCGCGTTCGGAGTCAGCCGCACCGTGGTGCGCGAGGCGATTGCCGCCCTGCGGGCCGAGGGTGTGGTGGAGTCTCGGCAGGGCGCCGGGGTGTTCGTGGTCGGCGACAAGCGTCGTCGCCCGTTTCGGATCGAGGCCGACGGCGCCGCCACGGTCGAGGGCGTGATCGCGATCATGGAGTTGCGGCGCAGCGTCGAGATCGAGGCCGCGGGCCTCGCCGCCGAGCGTCGCGGTGGCGGCGACCTCGACGCCATCCATCGCGCGGTCTCGGACTTCGATGCCGCGATCGGGACCGGCGACGCGGTCGCTGCCGATTTCGAGTTCCACAAATCGATTTGCCTGGCGACCGGCAACCCCTATTTCGCGTCGTTCCTCGAATTCCTCGGCCATCACATCATCCCGCGGCAGACAGTCCGGGTTCAGGTGTCGTCGCAGGAGGAGATGACCCGCTACCTCCAGAGGGTCGCGCGGGAACACCACCAGATCGTGACCGCGATCGAGGGACGGGACGGCGCGGCGGCGCGCCGGGCGATGGCCCGCCACCTGACGCGCGGGCGCGACCGCTACGCCAGCCTGGTGTCATCGGTCGGTGGTGGTTGATTCCCGTTGGGGCGAGCCATCCGTTCGGAAAGTCGTGACGGGCATCCGCGGCGGCGGTGCTACGGCCCGAATGCGACCGTGACCGACGCGCACGGTCCGCCGTGGTCTTAGGATTCTCAACGTTGCCACGGGTCTCGACGGGTGGCTGAATACATCATATGACATGATAAGATGTTTGATTGAGACCCTGGAGTGCCTTGTCATGGCGTCGACCCCTGAGGACTTGAAGCAGCAGATCGGATCCGGGCTTCTGTCGTTTCCAGTGACCGACTTCGCCGCCGATCTGTCGTTCGACCGTCGCGGCTACGCGGCGCGCCTGGAGTGGCTGAACGGCTATGGTGCGGCGGCTCTGTTTGCGGCGGGTGGCACTGGCGAGTTCTTCTCGCTGACGCCCGGCGAGTATCCGGCAGTCATCGAGACGGCGGTGTCGGTGTGCCGCGGCCGGACGCCCATCATAGCCGGCGTCGGCTATGGCACCCTGCTGGCGGTCGAGATGGCTCAGGCCGCCGAGCGTGCCGGTGCCGACGGCGTGCTGGTGTTGCCGCAATACCTGGTCACCGTCGAGCAGGAGGGCTTGTTCCGCCACGTGAAGGCGGTTTGCGATTCGATCAGGATCGGCGTCATCGTCTACAACCGCGACAACTGCCTCTTCACGGCGGAAACGGTGGCGAGGTTGGCGGAGGCCTGCCCAAATCTGATCGGCTACAAGGACGGAACAGGCGACATCGAGCGGATGGTGCGGGTGCGCCGCCGGCTTGGCGACCGGGTGGTCTATGTCGGCGGCCTGCCGACCGCCGAGGTCTACGCCGAGGCCTACGACGCCATGGGGGTGACGACCTACTCGTCGGCGGTTTTCAATTTCGTGCCCAAGTTGGCGCTGGCGTTCTACGCCGCCTTGCGCGGCGGCGACGGCGACACCACCGGCCGCCTCCTGAGCGACTTCTTCCTCCCCTACATAGCGATCCGGGACGAGGGGAAGGGCTACGCGGTAAGCATCGTTAAAGCGGGAGTCCGACTGGTCGGGCGGGACG
>CAYNFA010000569.1:0-3368 GCA_964396345.1 uncultured Thalassobaculum sp. | reverse complement strand
CGCCGGCGGCGGCCCGCTCCGGGATGACGACAGGGGTAAGAGGGGGCGAGCGCCTCCCCCACTTCATCGTCATCCCGGCCAAGCGCAGCGCGAGCCGGGAGCCAGCCGCCGCTCCGTCGACGGCCACAACCGACGGTCCCGGGTGCCTCACGGCTGCCGCCGGGTCGGCCCTGTCGGCGGCTCGTACGGCCACGGGTTGTCCGCCCGCCCCGGCTCGCGCCGCAGCTCCGGCTGCCCGGCCAGCACGGCGTCGAGCTCGCGGATCGCGTCCATGTGGCCGCCGAGCGCGGCGTACGCGGCGCGCGGCAGGGTGAACTCGATCGGCGCCACCAGCGCCGGGGTCGGGACGTAGCCGAAGGCGCCGGCCGGCAGCCGGGTGACATCGACCATCAGGGTGATGCCGCCTCCCGGCCAGACGTAGACGGGGGCGCCGCCGCAGGTGACCCGGGTGATCAGGTCCTGGACCGAGCGGGTCAGCCGCACCGGGTTCTCGGTCACCCCGGCGCGCAGGCTGCCGCCGGCCCCGCCCATGAACAGCACGGTGCACAGCGCCGGCTCGCAGTTCTCGCCGATCCGGTCGACCACCACCCGCAGCGGCGCCGGCATCGGCCGGGGCACGAGACGCAGCCGCTCGTCGAGCTCGAAATACGCCGAGTCCTCGCCGGTGGTCGACACCATCAGCACGCGTTCGCCGGGCCAGGCGATCTTCGGGTCGACCCTATCGATGATCGCCAGCGGGTCGGTGACGTCGGTGCCGCCCCAGCCGGAACCGGGCTCGGCGACTTGGAAATAGCGGCCGGGCGTGGATTTGCGGCCGCGCACCCGGATGCCGCCGGGGCGCATGTCCAGGAACCGGCCGGCCTGGTGCTCGCTCAGCACGCCGGTGATGTGGTCGTCGACCACGATCACCTCGTCGGCATGGCCGAGCCACTGCGGGGCGAAGATGCCGATGGTGGCCGACCCGCAGCCGACCCGCATGCGCTCCTCGCGCTCGCCGTCGACCACCGGCGCGCGACCGGCCTGCACGGTGACAGTGGAGCCGCCGTCGATGTCGAGGTCGACCGCCTCGCCGTTGCACAGCGCGAGCAGCGTGGCGCAGGTGATCGTGCCCTCGCGCTTGGAGCCGCCGGTCAGGTGCCGCACGCCGCCGAGCGACAGCATCTGCGAGCCGTACTCGGCGGTGGTGACATGCCCGACCGGCTCGCCGTCGACCCGCACCGCCGCCTGCTCGGGGCCGAGATGGCGGTCGGTGTCGATCTTCACCTTGACGCCGCAGTAGCTGAAGATCCCCTCGGTCACCACGGTGACGGTATCGACGCCCCGCCATTCGGTGGCGACGATGAACGGCGCCGGTTTGTAGTCCGGGTAGGTGGTGCCGGCACCGATGCCGGTGACGAACACCGGCGGCTCGGCCATCAGCTTCCCGTCCCAGTCGGCGGCGGCGTCGAGGAACGGCACCAGCGTGCCGTCGCGCCCGGCGGCCAGTTCGGTCACCACCAGCGGGTCGAGGCGAACCAGGACGCCGTCGTGGTTGGCGTAGCGGTCGCAGGCGCCGGCCTTGCCGGGGCGGATGCGGCACAGCACCGGGCAGGCGTCGCAGCGCACCAGTCCGGCGTGGCCGGTGGTCGCGGTCGCGGTCATTCCGCCGCCCTCCGGACCGCGCGCAGCGCCGCCAACACCCGGTGCGGCAGCGCCGGGGTGCGGGTGATGTCGGCGCCGGTGGCGTGCCGGATGGCGCCGAGGATAGCCGGCGCGGTCGGCACCAGCGCCGGCTCGCCGATGCCCTTGGCGCCGTAGGGGCCGAGCGGCTCCGGATCCTCGACCAGGATGCAGGTGATCTCCGGCATGTCGCCGACCGTCGGGATCAGGTAGTCGTGCAGGTTCTCGGTGCGGCCCGGCAGGTATTCCTCCATCAGCGCCAAGCCCAGGCCCTGGGCGATGCCGCCGTGGATCTGGCCCTCCACCAGCGTCGGGTTGACGGCGCGGCCGACGTCGTGGGCGGCGACCATCCTGAGCACCCTCGTCGTGCCAAGCTCGACGTCGACCTGGACGAGCGCGATCTGGGCGGCGAAGGCGTAGGTGGCGTATGGGATGCCCTGGCCGTCGGCGTCGAGCGGCGCGGTCGGCGGGTCGAAGGTGCCGGTGCCGGCCAGCACGTCGCCGGCGGCGTCGATCGGCAGGCCGGCCAGCTCGATCGCCCGCTCCCGCCCGTCGTGGCGCACGATCACCCGGCCGTCCCCGAAGGCGAGCGTCGCGTCGTCGCCGGCGTTGGCGAGCCGCAGCAGTTGGGCGCGCAGATCGCGGCCAGCCAGTTCCGAGGCCTTGCCGGAGACGAAGGTCTGGCGCGACGCCGAAGTCTTGCCGGCGTCGGCGGTGCGGTCGGTGTCGCCGCACACCTGGGCGATGCGGTCGAGCGGCGCCCCGAGCGCGTCGGCGGCGATCTGCGCCATCACCGTGTGGCTGCCCTGGCCGATGTCGACGGCGCCGTTGTACAGCATCAGGCCGCCATCCGGCCTGAGGCCGAGCCGCATCACCGACGGGTTGCTCATCGAAGTGTTGCCGCAGCCGTACCACATGCAGCCGATGCCGGCGCCGAGGCGGACGCTGCCGCCGCGGTCGGCGGTCGCGCAGGCCGCGAGATACTCCCGCCAGTGCGGGCGCAGCGCCTCCAGGCAGGCGGCCAGGCCGACCGACGCCTCGATGCGCTGCCCGGTCGCCGTGACGTCGCCGGCGCGCAGCGCGTTGGCGAGCCGGAACTCCAGCCGGTCGATGCCGAGCCGGTCGGCCATGCGGTCCATCAGCGCTTCCCCGGCGATCGCCGCCTGTGGCACCCCGAAGCCGCGGAACGCGCCCGACGGCGGCCCGTCGGTGTAGATCGCCGCGCTGGTCGCCAGCACCGCCGGCACCCGGTACGGCCCGGGCGCGTGAACCGGCACCCGGCCGGCGACGGTCGGCCCCCAGGAGGCGTAGGCGCCGGTGTCGAAATCGCCGTGAAAGCGGTAGCCGAGAATGCGGCCGGCGCGGTCGGCCGCCAGCGCCACCCGCATCCGCGCCGGGTGGCGCTTGGTCGAGGACGCGAGGCTTTCCGGCCGGGTCCAGAGCGCGGCCACCGGCCGACCGAGCGTCCAGGCGGCGACTGCCAGCGGCAGCTGCACCGACTGGTCGAGCTTGCCGCCGAACCCGCCGCCGACTGCCGACGGGATGACCCGCACGCGCTCCGGCGCGATGCCAAGCACGTGGGCGACCTCGTCGCGGTCCATGTAGGGCGTCTGGGTGGTGACCCGCAGCTCGATCCGTCGCGAGCCGTCCGACGCCTCGACCGGGCGTGCCCAGCCGGCCTCCGGCTCGATGTAGGCGTGCTCGACGAA
>CAYNFA010000568.1:0-3379 GCA_964396345.1 uncultured Thalassobaculum sp. | reverse complement strand
GCCGGTGATCCAGGAGATGCGCGAGCGGGTCGAGCACGGCATTTTCGGCTACTCCAACAAGACCGACGGCTACTACGAAGCGGTGGCCGCCTGGTTCGCCCGACGCCAGGACTGGCCGGTCGAGCGCGACTGGATCGTCACCACTCCCGGGGTGGTCCCGACCCTGAACGTGGTGGTCCGCGGTTTCACCCAGCCCGGCGACCGGGTGATCGTCCAGCGTCCGGTCTACTACCCGTTCTTCCGGGTGGCGAAGAACAACGGTGCCGAGATCGTCTCGAACGGGCTGATCTACGAGAACGGCGACTACCGCATGGATCTTGAGGACCTGGAGCGTCTGGCCGCCGATCCGAAGGCCAAGCTTCTGATCCTGTGCTCGCCGCACAACCCGATCGGGAAGGTCTGGGGAGCGTCGGAACTGCGCGCCGTCGCCGAGATCTGCGCGCGTCACGGGGTGCTGGTCATCGCCGACGAGATCCACGGCGACCTGCTGCACCCGGGGGTCAACTTCACCGCGTTCGCCACACTGGGCGCCGCCGCCGCCGACAACACCATCGTCTGCACCGCGCCATCGAAGACCTTCAACCTGGCGGGGTTGCACACCTCCAACGTGATCATTCCCAACCAGGCCGTCCGCGAGCGCTTCCAGGCGGCGCTGTTCCAGGCCAGCATGCCGGGGATGAACCCGTTCGGCATCGTCGCGACCGAGGCGGCCTACCGCGAGGGCGAGCCATGGCTGGCGGCGGTTATGGAATACGTCGCCGGCAACGCGCGGCGGATGGCCGAGTTCTTCGCCGCCGAAGTGCCGGCGCTGAGGGTCATACCCCCGGAGGGTACCTACCTGCTGTGGTTCGACTGCCTCGATCTCGGCCTCGACCAGGACCGGCTGGAGACCCTTATGCTCGAGAAGGCCAGGATCTACCTGGACGAGGGCTACATCTTCGGTCCGGAGGGCGCCGGCTTCGAGCGCATCAACATCGCCTGTCCACGCTCGATCCTCGACGAGGCGCTGGTGCGGATCCGCGACGCCGTGCGCAGTCTCTGAGCCGGAAGCAGTCTCTGAGCGGCGTTCGGCCGCTCAGCCTCCGGCGACGTATGCTGCCATCTGGCGGACTTCCTCCTGGGCTTCTTCCAGGCGCCATTTGACCACGTCGCCGATCGAGATCATGCCGGCCAAGACGTCGCGGTCGAGCACCGGTACATGCCGGAACCGACCGTTGGTCATCATCTCCATGACGTCGGCGATCGTCTGGCTGGGCGCGCAGGTCTCCACCTTGCTGGTCATCAGCCGGGACACCGGCCCGTCCAGGCAGGACGGGCCTTCAGCCGCCAGGGTGCGGACGATATCGCGTTCCGAGAGGATTCCAGCGATCTTGCCGCGGTCCAGGATCAGCAGCGACCCGATCCGCTTTTCCGACAGCAACCGGGCGGCGTCGGCGACCTGCAGGGACGGAGGCGCGGTCACCACGTCACCGCCCTTGGATTTCAGGATGTCGGATACCAACATGGCGCTTCTCCCGTCCGTGGTTGGCGGGCCGCCGGTTGAAGTCGACGAACCGGTCGTCCTGGTCTCGGTGCGCGCGGGGTCTCGATGGCCAGGACGCACGGCGCGTCGTCGACGCGGTCGGCCCGATCATGTCTCGACCCCGATCGGTGGGCCGTGCACAATCATCGCGCCGAATCCGCGGTCGGCGCAAACGACATCTGCGAACGTGAAGTCGTTGTGGTCGTCGGGCCGGAGCCATGCCATTGTTCGGCTGCGTTCGGCTGCTATATAGTTGCTCTTATTCTCTGATGACGAGGACCGGTCCATTTCCTCTCTTTCTTCCTCTGTCGAGGCCGCGCCGGGCGCGGTCGAGACCCCGCGTGCGCGCACCCGGCGCTGGCGTAAAATCGCGGCCGGTTATGCCCAACCGGATCCGCGCCGCAGTGTTCTGCAGTTGCTGGTCACGCTGGTTCCATTCGTGGGACTTTGGGCGGCGATGAGCCTCGTCGCCGAGCATGCCTACTGGGCAGCGCTCCTGCTGGCCCCCCTGGCGGCTGCGTTCCTGGTCCGTGTGTTCATGATCCAGCACGATTGCGGTCACCGCTCGTTCTTCCGGTCACGGGTCATGAACGACGTGCTCGGCTCGGCGCTCGGCGTGTTGACCCTCACCCCGCACGGCTACTGGCGGACCGCTCACAACATCCATCACGCCACCTCCGGAAACCTGGAGAAGCGCGGCATCGGCGACGTCTCGGTGCTGACGGTGCGCGAGTACATGGCGCTGTCGCGCTGGCGGCGGCTGGCCTACCGGGCCTACCGGCACCCGCTGGTGTTTCTGGGAATCGGCCCGCTCTACGTGTTCGTGGTCAAGTACCGACTGCCGCTCGACCTGCTGCGCCAGCACCGCGACATGATTCCGGGCGTGATCGCCACCAACCTGGCGCTGGTGGCGATCGCGGTGGCGCTCGGGCTCTGGCTCGGCTTCGCGGAGGTGGCGATGGTGCACATCCCGATCGTGGTTCTCTCGACCATGGCCGGCGTCTGGCTGTTCTACGTGCAGCACCAGTTCGAGGACACCTACTGGCGGCATGATCCGGAATGGGATTTCCACGAGGCGGCGGTCCACGGCAGCTCCTACTACGACCTGCCGCAGCCGCTGCGCTGGCTGACCGCCGACATCGGCATCCACCACGTCCACCACCTCTCGAGCCGGATCCCCAACTACCGGCTTGCGGAGTGCCTGGCGGATCACGGCGAGATGCGCGACGTCAGCCGCCTGACGCTGCGGAGCAGTCTGAAATGCCTGCGGCTGGCGCTGTGGGACGAGGATTCGGGGCGCCTGATCGGGTTCCGGTCGTTACCGAGCGCGGTGGAACCGGCATCGGTCTGAGGGGCGTTCTGGCCGGCGTTCTGGTATCATCCGGAGTCGCCGTCGATAGCCCTCGAGGACCGCATGTGCCGCTGGCTCGCCTATCTCGGTGCTCCCCGCTACCTCGAGACGCTGGTCACCGAGCCGACCAACTCGCTGGTCGAGCAGTCCCTGCACGCCCAGCGCGGCTCGGTCCCGACCAACGGCGACGGCTTCGGCCTGGGCTGGTATGGCGAGCGCGAGACGCCGGGGGTGTACCGCGAGACCCTGCCGGCCTGGAACGATCGCAATCTGCGCTCGCTCTGCCAGCAGATCCGGTCGCCGTTGTTCTTCGCCCATGTGCGCGCGTCGACCGGCACGGCGACCACCCGCGCCAACTGCCATCCCTTCGTGGTCGGGCGCTGGCTGTTCATGCACAACGGCAAGATCGGCAACTATGAGCGGGTCCGCCGGCGCCTCGAACTCGACATCCAGGATGCCCATTACGGCTTTCGCGAGGGCACGACCGACAGCGAGTTGTTCTTCCT
>CAYNFA010000567.1:0-3396 GCA_964396345.1 uncultured Thalassobaculum sp. | reverse complement strand
TCGCTCCTGATCGCCCTCCCGCTGGCCTTCCTGACGGCGGGCGCGGTCGGCGTGGCGATCGAGCGCGGGATCATCCGCTGGCTCTACGGCCGGCCGCTCGAGACCCTGCTGGCCACCTGGGGCTTGTCGCTGGTGTTGCAGCAGGCGGTGCGGTCCATCTTCGGACCGTCGAACCGGGAGGTCGGCGCTCCGAGTTGGATGAGCGGGGCGTTCGAGCTGGGCGGCCTGACGCTGACCTACGGTCGCGCCTGGATCATCGTCTTCGCGATCATGGTGTTCGCGCTGCTGGTGGTCGTCCTCAAGCACACGGCGTTCGGCCTGCAGGTGCGCGCCGTGACCCAGAATCGGCGCATGGCGAGCTCCATGGGAATTCGAACCACCTGGGTCGACGCCATGACCTTCGGCCTGGGGTCGGGAATTGCCGGGATCGCCGGGGTGGCGCTCTCGCAGATCGACAACGTCAGCCCCAACCTCGGGCAGTCCTACATCATCGACAGTTTCATGGTGGTGGTGTTCGGCGGCGTCGGGAACCTCTGGGGGACGCTGGTCGGCGCGCTGACCCTCGGGATCGTCAACAAGTTCCTGGAGCCCTACGCCGGCGCCGTGCTTGGAAAGATCCTGGTGCTGGTGTTCATCATCCTATTCATCCAGAAGCGCCCCCGCGGCATGTTCGCGCTGAAGGGCCGGGCGGTGGAGTCGTGATGGCGCGCGCGATGCCGCTCGGGCTCGGTCGGAGCGGCGTTGCCTTCCTGGTGATCGTTGCGGCCGCCGGCGTTCTGGTGCCGTTCCTCAACCTCGCGACCTCCGTGGACTCGCCCTGGCACGTCCCGACGACGACCGTGGTGCTGTTCGGCAAGTACCTCTGTTTCGCGCTGCTGGCGTTGTCGATCGATCTGGTCTGGGGCTATTGCGGCATCCTGAGCCTGGGCCACGGTGCGTTCTTCGCGCTCGGCGGCTACGCCATGGGCATGCACCTGATGCGCGAGATCGGCAGCCGGGGCGTCTACGGCAACCCGGTGCTGCCGGACTTCATGGTGTTTCTGAACTGGAAGGAACTGCCCTGGTACTGGTTCGGCTTCGACCAGTTCTGGTTCGCGGCGATCATGGCGCTGTTGGTGCCGGGCGCGCTCGCGTTCGTGTTCGGGGCGTTCGCGTTCCGCTCGCGGGTCACCGGCGTCTATCTCTCGATCATCACCCAGGCGATGACGTTCGCGCTCATGCTGGCGTTCTTCCGCAACGACATGGGGCTCGGCGGCAACAACGGCCTGACCGACTTCAAGGATGTCCTGGGATTCGATCTCCAGAAAAGCGCCACGCGCTGCGGCCTGTTCACACTTTCGGCGGCGGCGCTTGCCGGCGGTTTCCTGGTCTGCAGGGCGATCGTGTCCAGCAAGCTCGGGAAGGTGCTGGTCGCGGTCCGTGACGCGGAGAGCCGGACCCGCTTCATTGGCTACCGGGTCGAGCGCTTCAAGCTGTTCGTGTTCGCCGTGTCGGCCATGATGGCGGGGCTGGCGGGCGCGCTTTACGTGCCGCAGGTCGGCATCATCAACCCGGGTGAGTTCGCACCGGCCAACTCCATCGAGGCGGTGATCTGGGTGGCGGTCGGCGGACGCGGCACGCTGGTCGGTGCCGCCCTGGGCGCGGTGGTCGTCAACGTCGGCAAGAGCTGGTTCACCGGGGCGCTTCCGGAATTCTGGCTGTTTGCGCTGGGCGGGTTGTTCATTTTCGTCACGCTGTTCCTGCCGAAGGGGCTGCTTGGCCTGGTCGGCACCCGACGCGCCAGACCGCCGGAGCCGCCGGCGGCGATGCCGGCCCCGCTCGAATCGGTCGTTGACCGCCGGGCGGCGGAGTGAGGTCATGACAGAGCTCGTCAAATCGCTGCTGTACCTCGATGGCGTGACCGTAAGCTTCGACGGCTTCAAGGCGCTCAACAATCTCTCGATGGTGGTGGCCCGCGGCGAGATGCGGGCGATCATCGGCCCGAACGGCGCCGGCAAGACCACCATGATGGACGTGATCACCGGCAAGACCCGGCCGGACAAGGGGGACGTCCTGTTCGAAGGCTCCCACGACCTCACCAAGCTCGACGAGGCGGCGATCGCCGAACTTGGCATCGGGCGGAAATTCCAACGTCCGACGGTGTTCGACAGCCATACCGTGCTCGACAACATCCTGCTGGCGCTGAAGGGGCCGCGCGGTGTGTTCGCGAGCCTGTTCGCACGGCTGACGGGGGATGAACGCGATCGGATCGACGCGGTGCTGGCGACCATCCGGCTGACCGACCGGCGTCACGAACCGGCCGGTCTGCTGTCGCATGGCCAGAAGCAGTGGCTCGAGATCGGCATGCTGCTGGCCCAGGACCCGGCGCTGTTGCTTGTCGATGAACCGGCGGCCGGCATGACCGATGCCGAGACGGCCGAGACCGCGGCGTTGCTCAGGCGGATCGCCGAGACCCATTCGGTAGTGGTGGTCGAGCACGACATGACCTTCGTGCGCGATCTCGGGGTGCGGGTGACGGTGCTGCACGAAGGCTCGGTCCTGGCAGAGGGCTCCCTCGATCAGGTCAGCGCCGACGACCGTGTGATCGAAGTCTATCTCGGCCGATGAGGACCTGGGGGCGGTGAGGCGATGCTGGTAGCGGACCGGATAGACCTGCACTACGGCGCCGCTCAGGCGCTCTGGGGCGTCAGCCTGACGGTCGAGCCCGGCAAGGTGACCTGCGTCCTTGGCCGCAACGGCGTCGGCAAGTCCAGCCTGCTGCGCGGCATCGTCGGCCATCATCCGATCAGCGGCGGCAGCCTGCGGTGGGAGGGCGAGGATCTTGGGACCCTGCCGCCCTTCGAGCGCGCGCGCCGCGGCATCGCCTACGTGCCGCAAGGCCGCGAGATCTTTCCGCTGCTGACCGTCCACGAGAATCTTCTGACCGGGTTCGCCGCCCTGGCACGGGCGCAACGCTCGCTGCCGGATACCCTGTTCGAGCTCTTTCCGGTACTGGACGCCATGATGGATCGGCTTGGCGGCGATCTGTCTGGCGGCCAGCAGCAGCAACTGGCGATCGCCCGCGCGCTGGTGACCCGGCCGCGCCTGCTGATCCTCGACGAGCCGACCGAGGGCATTCAGCCGTCGATCATCAAGGTCATCGGCAACGCGATCCGGTTCCTGCGCGCGGGTGGCGGCATGGCCATCCTGCTGGTCGAGCAGTACCTCGAGTTCGCGCGCGAACTCGCGGACACCGTGTCGGTGCTCGACCGGGGGCGCGTAGTGGCTTCAGGGGATCCGCGGGGTGACCTCGCCGTCGACCTAGAACGGCACATGGCGGTGTAGGCTCTACACTTCGCGTCGCATGATCGGACGGGTTTCGGAGCGCCGTACGAACTCGCTGAATCCCGCCCGGCG
>CAYNFA010000566.1:0-3400 GCA_964396345.1 uncultured Thalassobaculum sp. | reverse complement strand
CCGCATCGTGCCGCCGGCCTCGGCCCGGGCGCTGGCCGACCGGCTGCCGAACGCGACGCGCGCCGACCTGGCGCTCGGCCACATCGGCATGGTTGTCGGCTCCAGCGCCCCGAAGCGGGCCTGGAGCACCCTGATCGACTGGATGACCGAAACCCTGGAGACCACATCGGCATGAACGACACCATCCGTCCGCCGCAAGCCGCGACCATCGAGGAGCTTCGCGAGGCCTGCCAGACCCTGCACGAAGTCGTCGACCGGGCGCGCGGCCGGCTCGACAGCAACGTATGGGACTATCTGCGGGGCGGCACCGAGAGCGAGACCACGGTGCGGCGCAATCGCCTGGCCTTCGACCGCTGGGCGTTCCGGCCGCGGGTGCTCGAGGACATGCGCGAGGTCGACTGCGGCGGCACCTTCCTCGGCCACCGGCTCCGGCTGCCGGTGCTGCTGTGCCCGATCGGCTCGCTTGAGAGCTTCCACCCCGACGGGCCGCGCGCCGCCATGCGCGCCGCCGCCGAGTTCGGGGTGCCGCTGTTCCTGTCATCGGTCGGCACCGTGCCGCTGGAGGATGTGGCGAAGGTCGAAGGCGGCGTGAAGGTGTTCTGCCTGTACAAGCGCGGCGACGACGACTGGCTCGACGGGGTGGTCGCCCGCGCCGTCGACCACGGCTACGACGCCTTCGCGATCACCGTCGACAGCGCCTGGTACAGCCGCCGCGAACGCGACATCTCGAACCGCTTCGTCAAGCCGTGGCGCCAGGTGCCCGGCATGGAGTTCCAGAAGGCGCTGAACTGGGCCGACGTGGCACGCTTCAAGAAGACCTACGACATCCCGCTAATCCTCAAGGGCATCGCCACCGCCGAGGACGCCCGCCTCGCGATCGAGCACGGCGCCGACGCGGTGTTCGTCTCCAACCACGGCGGCCGCCAGCTCGACCACGGGCTCGGCGCCCTCGACGCGCTGCCGGAGGTGGTCGACGCGGTACGCGGCCGGGCGACGGTGGTGGTCGACGGCGGCGTGGTGCGCGGCACCGACATCGCCAAGGCGCGCGCGCTCGGTGCCGACGTGGTCGGCATCGGCCGGCTGCTGTGTTGCGGGCTGGCCGCCGGCGGGACGGCCGGCGTGGTGCGGGTGCTGGAACTGCTGGAGGAGGAGTGCCGGATCGACCTCGGCCTGCTCGGCGTGCACCGCTTCGACCAGCTCGACGGCCGCTACCTGGCGCGCGCCGAGCCGGTTATGGAGCCCGGGATGTGGAGCCAGTACCCGCTGGTCGGGGCGGCGGCGCGGGAATAGCCGACGGATGCGCAGCGCGAGCCGTGAACCACCCGCCGCTCCGTCGGCGGGACGATCGGCACGCCACCGTCGCCCTGTGGGCCCCGGACAGCCGCGGCTTCGCCACGGCTTCCGGGGTGACGGCAAAGGGAGAGAGCACGCTCACTGACTTGATGACGTCGATTGGAGAGAAGACCCGCTCACTGACGTGATGATACCAAGGTTCGACGCCGCGCGCGGGCGGTTGTGGGACACCCGGCCCCGCCCTATCTTGGTCCGAAGGCAACGGGTCGCGCGATCGGCCGGCCCACCCGACACGGACGCCATCGTCCGAACGACGCTTCGAAAGGGAGACTGACATGACCCAGGTCGTGATCGCCGGCGCCGCCCGCACGCCGGTCGGCGCGTTCAACGGCGCGTTCGCCGCGATGCCCGCCAGCCAGTTGGGCGAGGTCGCGATCCGCGCCGCCCTGGCGCGCGCCCAGACCGACGCGGCCGAGGTCGACGAGGTGGTGCTGGGGCAGGTGCTGACCGCCGCCCAGGGCCAGAACCCGGCCCGCCAGGCTGCCATCGGCGCCGGCATCCCGGTCGAGCGCACCGCCTACGGCATCAACCAAGTCTGCGGCTCCGGTCTGCGCACCGTGGCGCTCGGCTACCAGGCGATCATGCTCGGCGACGCCCAGGTGATGGTCTGCGGCGGCCAGGAGAGCATGAGCCTGTCGACCCACGCCCAGCACCTGCGCGGCGGCCAGCGGATGGGCGACCTGCAGTTCATCGACACCATGATCAAGGACGGCTTGTGGGACGCCTTCCACGGCTACCACATGGGCAACACCGCCGAGAACGTCGCGCAGAAGTTCCAGATCACCCGCGACCAGCAGGACGCGTTCGCCTTCGCCTCGCAGCAGAAGGCGGCGGCCGCCCAGGCCGCCGGCCGCTTCAAGGACGAGATCGCGCCGGTCACCGTGAAGTCCCGCAAGGGCGACGTGACGGTGGACGCCGACGAGTACCTGAAGCCCGACACCACGCTGGAGACACTTGCCAAGCTTCGCCCGGCGTTCCTGCGCGACGGCGGGACGGTGACCGCCGGCAACGCCTCCGGCATCAACGACGGTGCCGCGGCGCTGGTGCTGATGAGCGCCGAGAACGCCGCCAAGCGCGGCGTCGCCCCGCTCGCCCGCATCGCCTCCTGGGCGACCGCCGGCGTCGACCCGACCATCATGGGCACCGGCCCGATCCCGGCGAGCCGCCTGGCCCTCAAGAAGGCCGGCTGGTCGATCGACGACCTCGACCTGATCGAGGCCAACGAGGCGTTCGCCGCCCAGGCCTGCGCGGTCAACAAGGACCTCGGCTGGGACCCGGACCGGGTCAACGTCAACGGTGGCGCGATCGCCATCGGCCACCCGATCGGCGCCTCCGGCGCCCGCGTGCTGATCACCCTGCTGCACGAGATGCAGCGGCGCGACGCCAAGAAGGGCCTCGCCACGCTGTGCATCGGCGGCGGCATGGGCGTGGCGATGTGCGTCGAGCGCGACTGAGCGCGCTCGCGCCAGCGCAGGAACCACCGGCGTTACCCGGGCGGACGATCCGGGACGCGCCCCAGGGGGCAACGAACAGGGAGTGAAGACGATGGCACGCGTGGCACTGGTTACGGGCGGGACCCGAGGCCTCGGCGAGGCGATCTCGATCGCCCTGAAGGACGCCGGCTGCAAGGTGGCGGCGAACTACGCCGGCAACGACGAGCGGGCAAAGGAATTCACCCAGCGCACCGGCATCCCCGCCTTCAAATGGGATGTCTCCGATTACGCCGCCTGCCAAGCCGGCGTCGCCAAGGTCGAGGCGGAGGTCGGCCCGATCGACATCCTGGTGAACAACGCCGGCATCACCCGCGACGGTACCATCCACAAGATGGACCACGAAATGTGGCAGGCCGTCATCGACACCAACCTCGGCTCCTGCTTCAACATGTGCCGCTGCACCATCGAAGGCATGCGGTCCCGCAAGTTCGGCCGGGTGGTCAACATCGGCTCGATCAACGGCCAGGCCGGCCAGTACGGGCAGGTCAACTACGCCGCCGCCAAGTCCGGCATCCACGGCTTCACCAAGGCCCTGGCCCAGGAGGGCGCGCGCG
>CAYNFA010000565.1:0-3424 GCA_964396345.1 uncultured Thalassobaculum sp. | reverse complement strand
CAGGTCGTGATCGAGCTCTGCGATCGCTGCGTGCTGATCGACCACGGGCGCATGCTGGCGGACGGCGACCCGGCGGTGGTGGCGCCACTCTATCTGCGCCTGATCTTCGCGCCCGACGAGATGAAGGACGCGATCCGTCGCGAGATCGTCACCGGCGAGCCGGCGGGCAGCGGCAGTGGCGACGAGACCCGGTCCCTGGAGATCACCCCCGACCACCCGCCGGCGCCGAACGGCGTCGAGGAGGTGCAGTACGTCTCGCGGGGGGCCGCCATCCACAACGTCCGGATCACCGATCGCGACGGTCGAGCGGCACCCGTCCTGATCCGCGACCAGGACTACGTGATCCGCTATGACCTGCGGGTCGACGAGACGATCCGGCACCCGAGGTTCGCGACGCTGATCAAGACGCTGCGCGGCGTCGAGATCGGCGGTCTTGGGTTCGGCGAGGAACGGACCCGCCTGACCGAACTGACCGCCGGGCAGACGGCGCACGTCGCGTTCAGCTTCCGATGCGCGCTAAACCCCGGCCAGTACACCATCAACACCGGGGTGTCGGCGATACTCGGCCAGGAGCGGCAATCGGTTCACCGGCGGATCAACGCGCTGATGTTCGCCGTGGCCGCCGTCGACGAACGGCAGGTCACCGGGATCGTCGACCTCGGCCTCACGCCAACGCTGACCGTCGGTCCCTGACGGAACCAGGCGCCGGCGGGACGGCCCGGAGGTGGCTCGACCGCAGCACCGATTAAGCGCATCTTGACGGCGCGTCGGCGCCGGAAGAATGTCCGGCTAAACGCGGGGAACGCCAAGTGAGCCAGGGGCCGGACCGAGAAGTCGACGCACCGCCGCCGACCGCCGACCCGCAGGCCGCATCCCTGCACCGCAAATGGCTGGAAATGTGGGCGGACGGCCAGCCGCCGGACCGCGAGCGCCTCGACGTCTTCGCGCTGCGGCCGTGGCTCGGCCACATCAGCGTCTACGAGGCGATCGACGGCGGCGAGGATTTCCGGATCCGCCTGGAGGGTACCCGCATCGCGCAGATAACCGGCGAGGATTGGACCGGTCGGACCGCAAGCCAGGTCGACGAGACGTTCGGCACCGAGTTTCTGCCGGTGCTGCGCGAGGCCCTGCGGTCGGCGCAGGCCCGGTTCCACGTCATTCGAATCTACCAGCGGAAGTTCCGCGCCGCGTTCCGCATGCTGCTGCCGGTGCGCAGCCGCGCCGACGGCCCGGTGGACCAGATCCTGCTGGTGATCCACCTGGATCCCGGCCAGAAGCCCTGACCGGAAGCCCTGTCGCCGGCGACAGGCTCTCAGTCGCGGAACGGCACGCCGAGCCGGTCGAGCTTGCGCATCCACGCCGCCAGTTCGATCTGCCCGTAGCCGCCGAAGCGCGAGCCGACAGGCTTCTGGGCGCGGGTGTGCTCGACGATCGCGGAGGGGATGCGGATGACCTCGGCCTGGCCGCCGGCTTGCGCCAGCACCTGGACCCGGCAGGCTCGCTCGAGGTTGTACATGTGGAAGAACGCCTCGGCGACGGTCTCGCCGACCGTCAGGGTGCCATGGTTGCGCAGGATCAGCGCCTTGCGGTCGCCGAGGTCGGCGACCAGCCGCGGCTTCTCGCCCTCGTCCAGCGCCAGACCCTCGTAGTCGTGGTAGGCGATGCCGCCCGGCAGGAACATGGCGAATTGCGAGCAGTCGAGCACGCCCTCCCGCTGGCACGAGACCGCGACGCCGGAATCAGTGTGCAGGTGGATCACGCAGTGGGCGTGCGGCGCCATCTCGTGGATCGCGCCGTGGATAACGAAGCCGGCGTAATTGATGGGATAGCCGCTGTCCTCGACGATGGCGCCGGCGAGGTCGATCTTGACGAGGTTCGAGGCGGTCACCTCCTCGTACATCAGCCCGAACGGGTTGATCAGGAAGTGCTCGTCGGCGCCCGGAACCCGCGCCGAGATGTGCGTGTAGATGAGATCGTCCATCCCCAGCGTGCCGAAGATCCGATAGACGGCCGCCAGTTCCTCGCGGACCGTCTGCTCCTCGGGCGAGCGAGTCTTGGGACGCTTGGCGGCGGGCTGGGCGAGCGACGTGACGGTCATGGCGAACCTCCCTGGCAGCAAGATCTTCGGGTGATCGTAGGCCCGGCGGCGGCCGCCGCCAAGGCGGGCGGTCAGGAACCGCCGTCGTAGTCGGACAGGTCGGCCTCCTCGTGCGCCGGGAAGTCGACGTGCAGATGGTTGCCGTCCGGGTCGTGGAGGTTCACCTGCCGGATGCCGAAATCAGGGAGCACGCGGCAGTAATAGGCTACCCGCTCGGCGCGCAGCAGGGCGAGGAACTCGGCAAGGCCGGTCGCTCCCATCGCGTAGTGCTCGAGCCCCTGGTCCGGCCGGTACCCGGCCGGCGGCGCCTCGGTGCCAATCAGGTGCACCACCGCCTGCTCGCCGGCGTACATCCACGCCCCCGGAAAGTCGAAGCCCGGGCGCGCGCCCTGCTTGAGGCCCAGGACGCGCTCGTGGAACGCGATCATCCGGGGCAGATCGTCGGTTCGGATGTTTACGTGGTCGAGCTTGTGAACTGGCATCGCTATCCTCCCGTGCCGGCGTTTTCGCCAGCCTATCGCGAAACCTCGACGGACGACCATGACCGACCGGCTGCGCAACGCCGACCTTCGCCGCCTGTTCCTGGAACGCCACGCGCTCGCCGACCCGCCGTCGGGGCCGCTGACCCGTGACGGCCTCGACGCGCTGATCGAACGCCTCGGCTTCGTGCAGGTCGACACCATCTCGACCTTCGAGCAGGCCCATCACCACATCCTGTTTACCCGCGCCACCGGTTACCGCAAGCAGCAGCTCAAGCACCTGCTGGAGCAGCGGCGGTCGCTGTTCGAGCATTGGACCCATGACGCCTCGATCATCCCGACCCGCTTCTATCCCTATTGGAAGCCCCGGTTCAGGCGGGCGGCCGAGCGGCTCGACGCGAACCGGTACTGGAACGAGCGGTTCAACGGCCGGCGCGACGCCGTCCTCGGCGAGATGCGCCGCCGGGTCGCCGAGGCCGGGCCGATCGGATCGCGCGATGTAACTCCTGCCGATACCGAGGCGCGCGGCGCCTGGTGGGGATGGACGCCGTCGAAGGCGGCGCTGGAGTATCTGTGGCAGACTGGTGAGTTCGCGGTCGCCGCCCGGCGCGGGTTCGCCAAACTCTACGACCAGTCGCAGCGGGTGATCCCGGCCGAGCACCACGATCCAGACCCCGATCCCGCCGTCGCGGTCGACTGGGCCTGCCGCGCCGCGATCGACCGGCTCGGCGTCGCCACCTCCGGCGAGATCGCCGCGTTTTTCGCCTCGGTCACGCCGGTCCAGGCGCAGGCCTGGTGCGCCGCCGCCGGGCCGGAGACCCTGCGGCGGGTCGAGATCGAGCACGCC
>CAYNFA010000564.1:0-3430 GCA_964396345.1 uncultured Thalassobaculum sp. | reverse complement strand
CGAGCTGCCACTATTGCCTTTCCGAGAGGGTCGCATCCTGTCCATCCGCCTTGAGCTGGACCAGTTGCGGCGCCACCGCGACGCCCTGATCGAGGGCCTCGATGGCACCGAGCCGCTCGTCGCGTCGGCCAACGGCGTGATTGCTCGCGCCGACGTCAGGGTTGGCCAAGTTGTCGAAGCACGCCACCTGTTGTGGGAAATCGTCAACGAGAATCGCCTTTGGGTTGAAGCCGACTGGTTCGGCGGCAACCTGCCGAAGGTCCAGGGCGCATCAGCCACGCGCACCGACGGTGGCTCACTCCCGCTATCCTATGAAGGCAGCGGTTGGGCGCAAAACGAGCAGTCGACGCCGCTGCAGTTCAGGGTCCAGCGGCCGGTATCGGGCCTGCGGGTGGGAGAACGCGTGACGGTGTTGATACACGAGCCGGTGACTGCCTACGGAGTACTCGTGCCAAGAAGCGCGCTGGTGCGGCGCGGTAACGGGGAAACCGCGGTCTGGGCGGCGACATCAGCCGAACGGTTCGAGAGTCACCGCGTTCGCTGGAAGCCGGTGGATGGGTCGACCGTCGCAATCGAAGCCGGCCTACCGGATGGCGCGCGGGTTGTGCTTAACGGGGCCGGCCTTCTGTCGGAGGTACGGTAATGGCCATCAGACTGACACTCCTGGCCCTGGCCTTGGCAGCGATCGGGCCGGCGACGGCGCAGGAGGGCCACGAAGGCCACAACCACGGACCGGTCGAGGCTCCGACCCACGGGATCGAGGATCTGGCGCCACGGGCCGCGACCGTCGGCCAGCGATTTCAGATGGTGGCCTTGCCCAAGGACGGGCAGTTGGTAATCTTCCTCGACCACACCGAGACCAACGCCCCAGCCAACGGTGCCAGGATCGAGATCCTGGCCGGCGACGCGCTGGTCACGGCAGAGGAAGCCGCGCCAGGACTGTACCTGGTGACTCCCTGGCCTGCCGAGGGACTGTCCGCCGAGGATGCCGACAGCGTGGAACTGATTGCTACCGTGGTGGCCGGGACCACCGAGGAAGTTCTGCTTGCCCGGATGTCGGAAGCTGAATCCGACAGCCCCGAGGGTCAAGACTACGGCGCGACCTCGAGCGTGGCGGGCGGCGAACGTGTGGCGCTGTGGGACGGCGTGCAGCCGTTCGCAGTCCCGATCGCGTCTGGCATCCTCGCGCTGCTGGGTGCGGTTGCCGGCCTTCGCAGCACCGGACGCCGGCGTTGGTTCGGACTGTCGGTATCCGGCGTCGGTATCGCCACACTGATCGCGGCGTCGAGCCTGGCCTGATCCAAGGGCCCGGCCTCGCGGGCCCGCCGGCCGAACGGAGATCCGCGGCATGTTCGCCTACACCGTCCAGCAAAGTCTGCGCCACCGTATGTTCGTCCTGATCGTCGCGCTCGCGCTGGTGGTCTATGGGCTGATCGCGCTGCGAGGCATGCCGATCGACGTGCTCCCTGACCTGACCCGGCCGATGGTGACGTTGATCACCGAAGCCGACGGCCTGTCGCCGGAGGAAGTCGAATCCCTCGTCACCTTCCCGATCGAATCGGCCATGAGCGGGCTGCCCGACCTGCAAAGGGTTCGCAGCCAGTCCGGTGCCGGCCTGTCGGTGGTCTATCTCGAGTTCGCCTGGAACACCGATGTGTTCGTCCACCGGCAATTCGTGGTCGAGCGTCTCGGGCAGATTGCCGGGACGCTTCCACCTGGCCTTGTTCCGTTCATGACCCCGATGTCCTCGGTCATGGGCGAGATCACCCTGTTGGCCTTCACCACGACCGGTTCCTCGGCGATGGAACTTCGCGAACTGGTCGACTGGGTGGTCCGCCCTCGCCTCCTCGCCATACCCGGCGTTGCCCAGGTCATTCCAATCGGAGGCGAAGTCCGCCAGTACCGCGTCAAGCCGGATCTAGGTCAGATGATGGCCCTGGATGTGAGCCTTCGGGATCTGACCCACGCCCTCGAAGGCTTCGGCGCCAATTCCGGAGGTGGCTTCGTCAATCAGCACGACCGGGAGTACGTGATCCGCAACGTCGGCCGCACCCGGGCGCTGGATGACCTCGAGGCACTGACGATCGTTGAGCGGAACGGCGTCTCGATCACCCTTGGCCAGATAGCGGAAGTCGGGTTCGAGCCGCGCGTGAAGCGGGGCGACGCGAGCTACATGGGTGAGCCGGCGGTGATCGTCTCGGTGATGAAGCAGCCCGGCGCGGACAGCACCACCCTGGTGGCCGCGGTCAAGTTGGCGATGGCGGGGCTGGTCCAGAACTTTCCGCCGGAGGTCAAGTTCCGGGACGTGATCTACGATCAGGCCGACTTCATTACGACATCGGTCGACAACGTCAAACGCGTCCTGATCGAGGCCTCCGTGGTGGTCACGATCGTACTGTTCGTGTTTCTGATGAACGCTCGTACCACGATCATTTCGCTGACCGCGATACCGATCTCGGCGTGCGCCGCGATCCTGGTGCTCGACGCGATGGGCCAAAGCATCAACACAATGACCCTTGGCGGCCTCGCCATCGCCATCGGCGAGTTGGTGGACGACGCCGTTGTCGGAGTCGAGAACGTGTTCCGGCGTTTGCGCCAGAACGCCGCCGCGGCGAACCCACGCCCGGTCCTGAACGTCGTCATCGACGCCTCGATGGAGGTCCGGTCCGGAATTCTGATCGCGACGCTCATCATCGTCGTCGTTCTGCTACCGCTGTACGCCCTCACCGGGATCGAAGGGCGGATGTTCATGCCATTCGCCACCGCCTATATCGTGGCGATCCTCGCCAGTCTCGCCACGGCGATCACGGTTACCCCGGTCCTGTGCTACTTCCTGCTTCCGAACGCTGCGGTTCTGGAAGGCGGCGACGGAGCGGTGCTCCGGTTTCTGAAGCGGGTGAACCGCGCCGTGGTCGGCTGGGCCATCGCGCGCACGAGAGCCGTCGCGTCCGGAGCCCTGTTGGCGGTCGCCGTCTTCGCTCTGTCGCTGGTCTGGCTGCCGCGCATCTTCATGCCGACCATGAACGAGGGTTCCATCGTCGTGCTGGCCGAACTGGCGCCGGGAACCTCGCTCGAGGCCGCGACCCGGATCGGGCAGCTCGCGGAACGTCTGGTCATGCAGGTGCCCGAGGCGATCAGCGTCGGACGCCGCACCGGCCGCGCCGAACTCGACGAGCATGCCGAGGGGATCCACGTCTCGGAGATCAACATTCGCCTGCGTCGGGACAGCCGAACCGACGAGGAGATCCGTGAGGACATCCGATCGCGCCTGGCGCCGCTGCCAGTCCGCGTCATTCTTGACGAACCTCTGTCGCACCGCATCGACGCGATGATCTCCGGGGTGCGCGCCAAGATCGCGCTCAAGATCTACGGCGACGATCTCGATACGCTGCGCTCACTCGCCGGCAGGTTCGAGCAGAGTCTTCGAACG
>CAYNFA010000563.1:0-3432 GCA_964396345.1 uncultured Thalassobaculum sp. | reverse complement strand
CGCGACAGCCTGACCGGTGCCTATGACCGCGGCCGCTTCGACGCCGGCGGCGCGACCATCGTCGACACCGCCCTGCAGGCCGGACGCCCGGCCAGCCTGCTGGTCGTCGACCTCGACGGGTTCAAGGCAATCAATGACCGCTACGGTCACGCCCACGGCGACGACATGTTGCGCCGGATCGGAGGTTCCCTTGGCAGCGGGCTGCGCAAGCAGGACCACTTGTTCCGCTACGGCGGCGACGAGTTCGTAATGCTGAGCGACGGCCTGGCCCACGCCGCCGCGGTGACGCTGGCCGAGCGCCTGCGCCGCGCGGTGGCGTTTGAGACCGCCGAGGACCCGGGCGGGCCGGTCACCGTCAGCGTCGGCGTCGCCACCTGCCCCCGGGACGGCCTCGACATCCAGCAGATGTTCGAAGCGGCCGATGAGCGGCTCTACGTTGCCAAGCAAGCCGGTCGCAACCGCGTGGTCGGCCGCGACGACACGCTTCTGGCCCTCGGGGAACCGGCCCCGGCGTGATCGGCTACCGCGTTTCCAGGCAACCGCCGAGCCAGACCACCCCCGGCGCCGCCGGAACTCTCACCGGCAGCTCATGGAATCCGCAAGCTTGGTAGGACCCGAACGCGCGCCGGTTGGCGGCGTTCACCCCGAGGTGTACGCCGCGTGACCCTTCCGCGCGCGCCAGTTCCAGCCAGCGACCGATCAACCGCCGGCCGACGCCGCGGCCCTGCACCCGCGGCAGCAGATTGATGTGGTAGATGCGAAGGGTAGGCCTCCAGCATCGCGTCCGGCATGCGGAGCGGGTGGTGGAAGCGGTGACGGCGCTGCTCGTCGGCGGTGCGCCGCTCCGGCGGGATGTCGGCCGGATCGGGGTGCGCCGCCCGCAGCGCCGGCCACCAATCGGCCTCCTGCCGGGCTTCGAAACCGCGGGCGTCGACCGCGCCGAGGACGTAGCCCGCCGCGCCGCCGTCGTCCTCGGCGACCAGCGCGGCCTCCGGACACAGGGCCGCGTAGGGTCCGACGTAGATATGGCCGATCAGGAGCGGATCGCGGTACAGCGCCGAGGCGTCGCCACCGGCGTCGCCGGTCGCCAGCGAGATCCGGTAGAGCGCGTCGAGATCCTCCGGCCGGTAGCCGCGGATGCCGGCGGCCTCGGTCATCCCGCCATCCGAAGCGCCGCCTCAAGCTCGGCGAGCGCCGCTTCCGCGAACCGCCACATGTTGGCCTCGCGGTCGGCATCGCCGGTCTCCAGCGTGTACCGGCGCGCGATCGGGCCAGCGACGGCGACGCAGGTATGGCCGGCGGCGTCGCCGTAGCGATTGCCGGTCGGGCCGGCCGCCCCGGTCTCGGCCAAACCCCAGGTGGTATCTAGTTTGGCCCGCATCGCCTCGGCCGCCAGCGCCGCGTAGGGTTCCGACGACGAGCGCACGCCCGGATGGTCGACCAGCCGGACGCCGAGCAGCGCGCGGCGCGCCGGGTGTGTGTAGATCACCCCGCCGCCCATGAAGTAGACCGAGGCGCCGGGCACCGCCAGCAGCGCCGCCGACACCAGCCCGCCGGTCGAGGATTCCGACACCGCCACCGTCTCGCCACGCGCCTTCAGCAGCGCACCCACCGTCTCGCCCAGGCTGGCCAGGGACCGCATCGTCGACCTCCGTTTCGCGCCGCCGGGTTTGCCCCGGCGGTCCATGCTGCGATACTAACCGGCCGGTCGCGATGTTTGGACCCCACAAGCCTCAAGAGGACGATGAGCAAGGCGTTCACCAAGGAGCCCGACGCCGAGGTCGAGGACGACGAGCCCGAGGCCCCGTCGCCGCTGCCGGCCGGCACAAAGAACTACATCACGCCGCGCGGCTTCCAGGCGTTGCAGGACGAACTTCGGCAACTGGGCAGGGTCGAGCGTCCCAAGGTGGTGGACATCGTGTCCTGGGCCGCCGGCAACGGCGACCGCTCGGAGAACGGCGATTACCTTTATGGCAAGAAGCGGTTGCGCGAGATCGACCGCCGCATCCGCTTCCTGCTGAAACGCCTGGAGATCGCCGAGATCGTCGACCCGGCGCTGCAGAAGAATCGCGACCAGGTTTTCTTCGGCGCCACCGTCACCTACGCCGACGCCGAGGATCGCGAGCGGACGGTTCGCATTGTCGGGATCGACGAGGCCGATCTGGAGCGCGGCGAGGTCAGCTGGATCTCGCCGATCGCGCGGGCGCTGCTGAAGGCGCGCGAAGGCGATCTGGTCGAACTGCGAACCCCCGCCGGGCCACAGACCATCGAGGTGGTCTCGATCGGGTACGAGCAAGCTTAGCGACTGCCATACGATTGACGAGACTGGTATTTCTACGGATTGGTCGATCTTCCACAGGGGCGCATACTAGCGTTCCGAGGTGATGGAGGCTGCCATGGTAGCCAGGGAGCTGAGGCCGACGCCGAGTGCTGCGAAGCCCCCGTCGGCGCGAGACGACACGGACGAGACGCGCCACGACCCGTTGAACCCGCTCGAGAACACGCCGAGCGAACTCGATGAACTGACCCACGCGGAGTTCATCGCCGTCTACAATGATGCCTCTGCCAACATCCGTTTCGCCAAGGAGCAGCAGTGGCGAACGGTGCTTTACTTCACGATTGGCGCCGTCGCGGTCACCACCTACGGCGAGATGTCAAAGTGGGCGGATAGCCGGCTCAGCTTCTATCTACTGGTGATCGTCTGGATGTTCAGCATCATGTCGGTGATGATCCTTCTGAGCCTGCAATGGTGGCAAGGCACCGAGCACGCGAAGATCACCTACATCACCGCCAAGTGGTCGATCTTTACGAACGCTGCCCGGCGTCGAAAGTCCAAGGTCGTGAGCGATCTGCAGCGCTACGGCATGCTGGCTTCGATGGTTCTGTACCTGGAACTGTCGACGATCGCCGTCACGCGGGTGTTCTGGCCCTATCTCTGAGCCGGCGCCCGACCACGTCGACCAGCAGCATGTGCGGCACCGTCAGAGCGGCAAGCCCGACGAACATCCCGCGAACCACGCTCTCCTGGTCGATCGAGGCGCCGGCCAGGGCCGTCACGGCGACAGCTATTCCGGCGGCGGCGATCGCTGACAGGCCCGCCACTTCGACGGCAACCGCCCGCTCCTGCAGGCCGCGGGCCCGCACCGCGTCGAGCGCCGCGCCCAGATGGCGCGGACCGTGCACCGCGCCGAAATACACCAGGAACCCGAGGAGCGGCGGGAGGAAGGCGAAGACCGCGGCCAACAGCGCGAGTTCGACCACCCGGCCGAAGCCCCCATGCCGGCCGATTGCGGTTGCCGCATAGCCGAGCGCGACCGCCGCCCAGATCGGCAGGAGCGCGCGCAGCGCCTGCAGGATGAGGGCGGCCGCGTCAGCGTCCGACAGATGCGTGAACAGAACGGCGACGGCATCGGGATGCAAGGCCGGGATCAG
>CAYNFA010000562.1:0-3434 GCA_964396345.1 uncultured Thalassobaculum sp. | reverse complement strand
CCGGGGCTGCCAAGCCAGCGGTGGCCGACGCCGACGGCAAGAAGGCGCCGACCAAGAAGGCTGCGGCGAAGAAGCCAGCCGCCAAAAAGCCGGCGGCCAAGCGGGCGGCCTCGACGCCCGGCAGCGGCAAGCCCGCGTCCTGACGATCGATGGCGCGCCCCTCCGGCCCGGTCCCCACGCGCGAGGCGATCCTCGAGTTCGTGCAATCGAGCCCGACCCCGGTCGGCAGGCGCGAGCTTGCCAAGGCCTTCGACGTGCGCGGACCGGATCGCGCCGAATTGCGCCGGGTGCTGAAGGAAATGGCCGACGAGGGCCTGCTGGACTTCGGGCGACGCCGGAAGGTGGCGACGCCCGGCGCGCTGCCGGAGGTGACGGTCGTCGAGGTCACCGGCACCGACGACGACGGCGAGACCCTCGCCCGCCCGGCAGCCTGGAAGGATGACGGGCCGGCTCCGGTCATCCTGATCGTCGAGGATCGGCGCGGCGGCGCGCTCGGTCCCGGCGACCGGGCGCTGGTGCGTCTGGAACGACGCGCCGAGAACCACTACATCGCCCGCATCATCCGCCGCCTGACCCGATCGGCTCCGCGCATCCTGGGGATTTACGAGCGCGCCGAGGATGGCAGTGGCCGGGTGCGGCCGACCGACAAGAAGGCCCGCTCGGAGATCCTGGTCGACCGGCGCGACGCCGGCGACGCCGCCCCCGGCGACCTGGTGACCATTGAGTTGCTGGCCCGAAGCCGCAACCGTCTCGGCCTTCCGGTCGGCCGGGTGCTCGAGCGGTTCGCCGGCATCGCCGACCCAAGATCGTTCAGCCGGATTGCCGTTCAGGAGCACGACATTCCGGACGTGTTCCCCGAGGAGACGCTGGCGCTTGCCGAGAAGGCCAGACCGGTGGCACTGGGCAAGCGCGAGGATCTCCGGCAGGTACCGCTCGTCACCATCGACGGCGAGGATGCGCGCGACTTCGACGACGCGGTGTTCGCCACCGCCGACGACGACGCCGCCAACGCCGGCGGCTTCAGGCTGCTGGTCGCGATCGCCGATGTCGCGCACTACGCCCGTCCCGGCGACGCTCTGGACCGCGAGGCGCTGAAGCGCGGCAACTCCGTCTACTTCCCCGACCGGGTGGTGCCGATGCTGCCGGAGGCGCTCTCGAACGGCCTGTGCTCGCTGCGCCCGGACGAGGACCGCGCCTGCATGGCGGTCGAGATCGTCATCGACGCCGACGGCCGCAAGCGCACCCACCGCTTCACCCGCGGGCTGATGCGCTCGCGCGCCCGCCTGACCTACCGTCAGGTCCAGACGGCCGCCGATGGCGGCGACGCGGCCGGGGTTCCCGAGGGGATCCTCGAGCCGCTCTACGGGGCCTTCCGGGCGCTGCGCCGGGAGCGGGAGCGGCGCGGGGCGCTCGATCTCGAGATCCCCGAGAAGCGCGTCGTTCTGGACGAGTCCGGCGACGTGGTCGAGATCGGCATCCGCGAACATCTCGACGCGCACATGCTGATCGAGGAGTTCATGGTGCTGGCGAATGTCTGCGCCGCTGAAACCCTGGAGGCCCGGCGCCAGTCCTGCATGTACCGGGTGCACGAAAGCCCCGACCCGGAGCGGGTCAACGCGCTTGCCGACGTGCTGGAGGGGCTGGGCATCGCGCTCGCCCGCGGCCAGGTGATTCGCCCGAAAACCTTCAACGGCGTGCTCGCCAAGGTTCGCGGCCAGCCGGCGGAGCGCATGGTCAACGAGATGATCCTGCGCGCCCAGGCCCAGGCCCACTACGCACCGGCGAACGCCGGGCATTTCGGCCTCGGCCTCGCGCGCTACGCCCATTTCACCTCGCCGATCCGGCGCTACTCCGATCTGCTGGTGCACCGGGCCCTGATCCGCGGGCTTCGCCTCGGCGACGGCGCGCTCGGCGACGACGACGTCGAGAAGTTCGGCGACTGGGGCGAGCACATCTCGGCGACCGAGCGGCGGGCGGCGGCGGCGGAGCGCCAGACCGTCGACCGCTACCTCGCCCGGCACCTGGCGGACCGGATCGGCGGTCAGTTCGACGGCCGGATCAACGGGGTCACGCGATTCGGCCTGTTCATCACGCTGTCGGAGACCGGAGCCGACGGGCTGGTACCGATCCGCTCGCTGCCGGACGACTACTACGACCACGACGAGGCCCGCCACACCCTGACCGGACGATTCCACGGCCGGGTCTACCGCCTCGGCGACCCCGTGGAGGTGCGACTCGTCGACGCCGATCCGATTTCCGGCGCTCTCGGCCTCGAGATCCTGGCCGGCGGGTCAGACCCGACGCCCGGCAGCTTGGGTCGGGTGCGGCGGCGCGGCCCGCCACCGAAACGTCCGGGAGCCGGTGGCCGGAACGGCCGTCGCCGTTGATCCGCGACGCGGATCGGCGCATTGTTTCGCGGTGCAACAGACGGTCTTCCGGGGAAACGACAACCGAATGAGCGACTCGCCCGATGGCGCCGGCAGCGGTCTCGGATCGCGCGCGGTGCGGATGGCAGTGGCGGTCCTGGCGCTGGTCGGCCTGGGCTCCTGCGTTGCCCCCGGCAAGGCCGTCCAGTCGGATCGATACGATCGCGGCTTCGCGGCCGAAGTGTACTCGGCGGGCTATGACGGCATCGCCGAGTTTTACGTCGACGCCATCCCGACCGAGGCGATCGCGCTCGGGGCCCTGGCCGGCGTCAGCACGCTGGACCCCACGCTCGGCTACGCACGCCGGGGCGATCGCCTGACCGTCAGCCTGGAAGGCCGTCCGATCGCCGAGTTCGTGACCCCGGGCTCGGACGACGTGCCGCGCTGGGCGATGCTCACCTCAGCGGCGATCGACGCCGGACGCGGCGCCTCCAAGGCCGTTCACGACGCGTCGCCGGAGCGGATCTACGAGGTGACATTCGCCTCGGCCCTTCGCCAGCTTGACCGGTTCTCGCGCTATCTCGGTGCCGAGGAGGCCCGAAAGGCCCAGGCGGCCCGGAACGGTTACACCGGAGTCGGCATCACGATCGCCGAGCGGGAGGGCAGCGTCTGGATCACCTCGGTGTTCGGCGGTTCGCCGGCCGCGGAAGCGGGCCTGGCGGCCGGCGACCGGATCGTTGGTATCGCGGGAGAATCCGCGCTCGGACTGTCGATCGACGAGGTGGCCGACCGCCTGCGTGGCCTGATCGGCAGCCGGGTCAGGGTGCTGCTCGACCGCGCCGGCACCACGGTCGCCGCCGACCTGGAACGGCGCCCGGTGATCGAAACCACCGTCCACGCCCGGCGCCTGAACGACATCGCCTATGTCCGCCTGTCCGGCTTCAACAGGGACACCGCCAGCAGCCTGGAACGGGGGCTGGCCAATCTGCAGCAGGCCCGCGGCAAGGCCCTGCGCGGAGTGATCCTCGATCTCCGGCAGAACCGCGGCGGTCAGCTCAACCAGGCAAT